>NZ_LFJB01000132.1:0-3450 GCF_006658625.1 Bradyrhizobium sp. UNPF46 | reverse complement strand
CAGGAAGCTGCTGACCATCCTCAACGCTATGCTGCGCGACCGAAAAATCTATAAGGTCGCACCGTCAACATAACAGTTGCCGGCTCAGCAGCGCACCGCCAAAGGGGCGCTGCGCTGCGTCCGGGGCACGAGACCGCCGCACAGCTCCCCGGTAACCCCGCGTTAACCCTTTTTTTGCCCAAATCGGCGATCTGAGTCTGGTCTGGGCCGAAAGGCCCTAGTTCCGTCCCAACTGGCGTCCATTCAGTCTTCGTTGACCATGCCGATGGGCCAACGGCCTCGTGATCCCCGCTCGGGTTGCGACCACATGACCCAGAGGTTAGAATTTTAATCAATGGCTTCAGGGCATAAGCGCTGGGGCGTGAGCTGAAAAAGCCCGTTTGACGGGTCCGGTTCGCCGGTCGGATCACGCGCCAAAACGAATTGGGGTTCGCGCTTTCTGCCCGGCACGGTGTGGGGTCCATCTTGATTTCTCGTTCGCTTGCTCGCGCGCTTTTGGCCTCTGTTGCGCTGATGACGGCCGGCGTTCTGCTGTCCGGCTGCGACACCGACCAGGTCTCGCTCGCGACCAACGCCAAGGCCAACCAGCCGGTGCCGCCGAAGCTGCTCGCCGCGATGGCCGAGAAGGACATGGATCTGCAATCGCCGATCCTGGTGCGCCTGTTCAAGCAGGAGGCCGAGCTCGAGGTCTGGAAGCAGACCCGCTCGGGCCAGTTCGCACTGCTCAAGACCTATCCGATCTGCCGCTGGTCGGGCGACTTGGGTCCGAAGGTGCGCGAAGGCGACCGCCAGGCGCCGGAGGGATTCTACTCGATCAATCCGAGCCAGATGAATCCGCAATCGGCCTACTACCTGTCCTTCAACACGGGTTACCCGAACGCGTTCGACAAGGCGCTGGGCCGCACCGGCTCGCAGCTGATGGTGCACGGCGATTGCTCCTCGCGCGGCTGCTACGCCATGACGGACGAGCAGATCGCGGAGATCTACTCGCTCGGGCGCGAATCCTTCTTCGGCGGCCAGAAGGCGTTCCAGCTGCAGGCCTATCCGTTCAAGATGACGCCGGTGAACATGGCCAGGCACCGGAACAATCCGAACATGCCGTTCTGGAAGATGATCAAGGAAGGCTATGATCATTTCGAGGTGACGCGGCAGGAGCCGAAGGTCGATTTCTGCGAGAAGAAGTACGTCTTTGACGCGACCAAGCCGGCCGACGCCAAGCGCGATCCGGTGTTCGACGCCTCGGCCAAATGCCCGGCCTATGTGATCCCCGAGGAGATCGCGAGCGCTGTGCGCGAGAAGCAGCAGCAGGACGAGGCCGCGGTCGCCAGGCTGGTCGCCAAAGGCACGCCAGTGGCGCGCATGAACACCGGCATCGACGGCGGCATGAACAAGATCTTCGCCGCCAAGATTCCGGAAGGCTCGACCGGCCTGTCCGAGGGCGCCGAAGGCACCACGCTGCAGATGCTGGCGATGGCGAAGGCGCCGGGCACCATCCCCGGCCACGTCAATCCGCCCAAGCCCAATCTCGATTCCGTGGCGTCCGCGCCGGCGCCGCAGGAAGAGCCGGTCGTCGCCGTGGCTGCGCCCGCGACCAGCACCCGCGTCGCCACCGCTCAGCCCACTGAGAAGTCCCAGGAAAAGTCGCAAGGCTTCTTCTCCAACCTCGGCCGCAAGATGGGCATGGGCTCATCCGAGACGACCGCGACCACCCCGCCGCCACAAGCCACCGCGTCCGTGGCCCCGGCCGCCGCCGTGACGCCGCCGACCGCCGCGTCGCGGCTGAAGGCCGCCGTGACCCGCTTCGTGCCGGGCCACGACAAGTCCAAGGAAACGGCGAAGGACACGGCGAAGGACGCGAAGCCGGCTGCGACCGTGGCCGCCAAGCCCGTCGAGCCGGCGAAGCCCGACACCCGCCTCGCCCAGACGCGGCCTGCGCTGAAGCCGTCGGTGAGCGATGGCGCAGGTGAAGCGACGCAAATCATGGGCGCCGCGCCGGTGATCTCGTCGAACTCGTTCGACAGCCGCTTCGGGGCGATGAAGTAAGCGGGCGACGCCGCGCCTTCCGGAGTAAACCAAGCTCAGCGTGCTGATTGTCCTTCCCTGCGGATGGGCTCATCGCTGCAATGGCCACGTGCGATCCGCCAGCTTGCCGGCAGGTCTGACCTCGCAGAGCGGGACGCAGGACATCGCGACTTGGAAAAGGCCGGGATGTGCCGGATTGTGTCGCCCGGTTACCCAACTATAGTTATGCTGCTGGCTCTTTCGCGCTGCACATGAGTGGATTTGGGCATCTCGATCATCTGATTGACCGCATCTACGAGGCCGGGCTCATACCGTCGTTGTGGCCCGAGCTGCTCGATGAGATCGGCAACGCGGTCGGCGGCAACGGCGGGCTGCTTTTCGCGGTACGCGACGGCTATGTCAGCGGGATCAATTCCGCCAATCACGACCAGACCATGTCCCGGTTCATGCAAGAGGGATGGAGTGAGCGCGATCCGCTGCTGCCGCGTGCGGCCGCTCTCAACTACGCCGGCTTCCTCAATGATGGAGACCTTGTCTCGGAGGAGGAGATCGCGACCAATGACGTGTACCGCAATTTCTACCGCAGGCACGGAATCGGCTACAGGGCCGGGACCATCATTCCAATACCGAGCGGCGATTCGATTGCGATCGTCATGCCGCGACACCAGGACAACGGACCGGTGCCGCGCGAGGTCGTCTCGTTTCTCGATCGTCTGAGGCCTCATCTGGCTCGAGCCTCCCTGACTGCGAACCGCCTTGGCTTCGAGCGTGCGCGCGCGCAAGCCGAGGCATTGCAGGCCATTGGGCTGCCCGGAGCGATATTGCGCGAACGAGGCAGGTTGCTCGCGGCGAACGGCCTGTTCGAAGCGCTGATGCCGACGCTGTTCCAAGATCGCGCAGAGCGGTTGACCCTGGCCGATGGCACTGCGGACGGATTGTTCTTGGCGGCGCTGGGGACCTCGTTCGTCGGCAACAGCCCGGCCGTCAAGTCCATCGCCATCGCAGCGGCGATGGATCGCGTACCGATGGTTCTGCATGTCGTGCCGGTGCGCGGATCGGCACGCGATATCTTCACGCTGGCCACCTTCATGCTCATTCTAACCCCCGTCGATCGCGGCGCGGTCCCGAGTGCGGAAGTCCTGCAAGGGCTGTTCGATCTGACGCCGGCAGAGGCCCAGGTCGCACGTGGCGTTGCACAGGCCGGATCGATCGATGCGCTCGCAGCAAAAATCGGCGTGACGCGCGAGACGGTGCGCACGCAGCTCAAAGCCGTGCTTTCAAAGACCGGCCTTTCCCGTCAGCAGGAGCTCGTCAGCTTGCTCGCTGGCAAGGCATTGCGCGGCGGCTAGAGCGTTTTCGAGCGAAGTGGACACCGGTTCGCGTGAAGAAAACGCGTCAAAACAAGAATCTAGAGCTTCGGTTCTGATT
>NZ_LFJB01000134.1:0-3515 GCF_006658625.1 Bradyrhizobium sp. UNPF46 | reverse complement strand
CGCGGCCTTCGGCGCCGGCGGCTTCTTCGCGGCCGGTGGTGCCGCGGTCGCCGCCGCCTGGGCCGAGGCAGCCGCCGGCACGCGCGGCGCTGCCGGTGCGTTGGCGGCAGGCGCCGCCTGCCGCGTCGTCGCCGTGGGCTCGGGATTCATGATGCTCACCGGCGGCGTCGACGCGGCGCTCGGGAACTCCGCATTGGTCGGCTTGCCCGTCGGCATCGAGGGCGGCAGCCCCGCAAGCGCCGCGGTCGGTGGCAGCGCCGCCGGTGCGGCCGCCATCGCGGATGCGGGCGCATTCCAGGTCGGCGCATGGCGCGCGACCAGCTGGTCGTAGAGATGCGAATCCATGTTGGCAGCGACCTGCTGCTGGTCGGTCAGCGAGCGGAACGCGGCGCAGTCGAACTGGGTGCAGCCGTCGCGCGCCACCAGCACCTGCGCCACGAGACCGTAGCGGTCGTGCTCCAGCGCCCTGCGCAGCGCCTTCATGTCCGCCGTCAGGTTCTTCTCCGCCGTCGCGGCATCACCGAGCGCCGTCAGCCGGTCGATCCGGACGGCGGTGTAGGACACGGCCGCGGCCGCGGCATCGGGCGAACCGAACAGCGCCTTCTCGCAGCCGATGGCGACCGCATCGCCGGCGAAATCATCGAGGCAGGACAGCGCCGGCAGGCTTGCGATGACCGCACCTTGCGCGCGCGCCTCGGTCGGCGCGTCCTGCAGCAGCGGTCCATAGACGCGCACGGTGGCGGCGCCGGCGATCGCGATGGACAGCAGCGTAATCACCGTGAGCGCGCCGTTGGCGACCGATCTCTCGGCGCGCAGCAGCGTGATCAGCAGAATCAGTCCGAAGAATCCGGCGGCGGCCAGCGTCATCCACATCGGAAAGGCCGGCGAGCGCCAGATTTGGTCGAGCGAAGTGGCCCATGCCCAGTTCATGCGCGACGTCCCCTCACGCGAGCAGAGAGCGAATGGTCAAGCGAGCACCGCTAGTCGGCAACTGCCCCGACCTCACCTTGCGAAGGCGAAGCGGGCCTTTTGACGGCGGCAGGACGCAATTCCCTGATGGCACCAATGCGCTGGCACCGTCAGCCTTCGAGAGCACGAGCCGGCGTCACGAGAGCGCGAGTTGGCTTTCCTTGGCGACGCGCTCGAAAGCTTCGGTCGAGCTCTTGATCCGGTACTGGCAGTCGTCGCCATCGGTCGGCAGCAGACGGATGACCTCATACGAGCCGCTGGCAGCGGGGCGCGCAACGTTGCTGGCCGTGAACAATACGCGCGTTCCAATCGGGAATTTGTGCTTCAACACCCTCTCCATTACTCAAACAGCGCCTGCCTCGCCCAGTGTCCCCACTGCGATGGCCGGCCGGAAACCCGGGCTGTTGTATAGCACGCGCCCCGCCGTTTTGGCCAGCGCCATACCAGCATGGCAAACGCGTAAATTTTGCAGTCTTTTCAGAATGATAGAGGCGGAACTAGCGGGCCGATGATACCGTCGGCGTGGCGCATTCCCGCACAGTGTCGCAGGCAGGTCGCAGCCCCCGGAGGTTCCGCGGGGCCATCAGGTTCCGCAGCGTGAGCGCCGACGGCCGACACGCAGCCCGCCGCCCCGGTCGGCCCCTCGCGATCAGGCGTCCTCGAACTTGGCGATGACGAGCGTTTCGGCCAGCCCGTCGCGGGTCCATTCCTGGAACGCCGGCAGCGCCATCATCGTCTCCATGTAGGCCTTGGTGTCCGGCGCGACGTCGATCGCGTAGGTGCGCAAGCGGTGCACGACCGGCGCGTACATGGCGTCTGCCGCGCCGAAGCGGCCGAACAGGAACGGCCCCTTCGCCCCGTATCGGGTGCGGCACTCGCGCCAGATCTCCTCGATGCGCGCGACGTTGGCCTTGGCGTCCGCCGACAGCGCGATGGCACGTACGAGCCGATGCAGATTCATGCCGCATTCGCTGCGCAGCGCCACGAAGCCGGAATGCATCTCGGCGCACACCGACCGGGCATGCGCGCGCGCGGCGACGTCGTCGGGCCACAGCTTCACTTCCGGATAGCGCTCGGCGATGTATTCGATGATCGCGAGCGAATCCCACACCGTGACGTCGCCGTCGACCAGCACCGGCACCTTGCCGGCGCGGCTGAAGGACAGGATCTGCTCCTTGTCGGCGGGATTGTCGGTGTAGAGCGGGATCAGCGTCTCCACGAACGGGATGTCGTTGGCGCGAAGCGCGAGCCAGGGGCGCATCGACCATGACGAGTAGTTCTTGTTGCCGATCGCGAGTTTCAGCGCAGCCATGTCATCCATCCTTCCCGAGACGCTTTGAAGCGAGCCGCTTTTAACGCCATCGCCTGCCGCCAATCAATCGTTGCCGCATGCTGCCATGCGTGGCAATCGTGGCGGCTTCCGAGGAGAGAGAGATGAGCAGGCATTGGGTCGACATCACCGCAGTCGGCTTCTTCATCGTCGAATGGCTGGTCTATGCCCTGACACTGGAGCATTCGGCCTATGGCCGCGACAGCCTGTCGGCGCGCATGAATCGTTATCGCGAGGTCTGGGTGCGCCGCCTGCTCGACCGCGATACCCGCATGGTCGACATGCAGATCATGGCCTCGCTCCAGAACGGCACCGCCTTCTTCGCCTCCACAAGCCTGTTCGCGCTCGGCGGCGCGCTGGCGCTGCTGCACGCAACCAACGACGCCATCACCATCCTGAGCAAGCTGCCGATCGACCTCAGCACCTCTCCGGCGATGTGGGAGCTGAAATGCGTCGGCCTCGTGCTGATCTGCGTCTACGCCTTCTTCAAATTCGCCTGGGCCTATCGCCTGTTCAACTACGTGGCGATCCTGTTCGGCGGCATGCCGCCGGCCTCCCAGCGCGACACGCCGGAAGCCGAAGCCCACGTCATCCGCACCTCGCGCCTGTTCGAATCCGCCGGCCGCCATTTCAACCGCGGCCAGCGCGCGTTCTTCTTTGCGCTCGGCTATCTCGGCTGGTTCGTCAGCCCATGGGTGCTGTTCGTGACCACCGCGGCCGTGGTGGTCGTGACCTGGCGCCGGCAGTTCGCGTCCAGTGCCTGGGCGGCGATGGCGCCGGAGGCGGCGGATGGCGATGAGGGAATCAGGCGCGGTCGTTGAGATCCCCCTGCGGGCGTATCGGTCAATATATTGGTACCGTCATCCTGAGGTGCGAAGCTCGCGATGCGGATGCATCGCAAGCGGAGCCTCGAAGGATGCACGGCCACGCTGCAGCCGGGCCGTCGCCCTTCGAGGCTTACTCTGCAGCGCTGCGCGCAGCAGAGTAAGCACCTCAGGGTGACGGTGAGAGAGTTGAGTTCACATCATCGACATTCAGGCAAGCAGACATGCCTTCTCGCTCTCGCGGCTTGTTTCGCCCGAGCCTTGCTTCGTCGCTCCACCCTCAAATCCAAGAGGGCGCAGGGAAGACCGGGTGCCGGCTGGCACCCGCGGTCCGCTGCGCGAATGATGCACGCAGGAAGAACCGCACAGCAGCATACAGGTGTCGCCGATCA
>NZ_LFJB01000138.1:0-3719 GCF_006658625.1 Bradyrhizobium sp. UNPF46 | reverse complement strand
CCCTGCCCGCACCTCTCGTGCCGACGCTGCCGCGTCCACCGCAACCCCGGCTCGCGAACAAGACGACCACAAGTCGCCCCTCTTGGATGAGCCGGGATGGACGACACATACGCCGAAACCGAATTTCGGTAAAGTGGAATATTTTTGTTGACGTGGATTGACAGTGGGCGACACAGGCGCAGTCCGTAGCCCGGATGGAGCGCAGCGTAATCCGGGACGGTGCAAGATGCCGGGCGCGCGGTCCCGGATTACGCTTGCGCTCCATCCGGGCTACGAGAACCTCGAAGCTTCGCCCTAACCCGCGCGGCGAGCGCGGGCCCGGCTTTCCCAGCGGGTCAGCATCTGGCCGAGTTCGCCGGTGACGACGGGCGTCGCGCTCGCGATCTCGTTGGTGTTCGCAGGCGCGTTGGCGGAGAGCCAATCCCGCTCGCTATATTCGCGCCAGCGTCGGGCTTCCGCGCGTCGTTTGCTGGAGATGTGATCCCGGGTGAAATAGCCGGCCGCAAACGCGATCCCAAGCAACACGATCAATACGATGACGCCAGCCACATTCAACTCCGTGCATCTGCCCGACCGGTTCTTGCGTGGCAATCCGCGCGAAATCATGGCTTCGACACGGCTTTTTCTCCGGCGCATTCGAATATGACGACATTGCGGCTCACAACCGCACGGAAGAATTCTATTCCTCTCGCAACCGGCGGCGGACCGGATTAACCTCCGCTTCCGCTCGGCCGGATCAACCGGTCAGCGAACATCATTGGGAGGACGCGATGACACGCCAAGAGAGGGGTGAGCCAGCGGCTCGTGACCACGCGCAGCGTGAACAGGATGCTGCGCTTTCACGACGAACGCTCGTCCGGGGGCTCGCGCTCGGCGCCGCCGCCACCGTCGCCGGCCCCGCGCTGGCCCAGACCGGCCCCGCCGCACCGCCGACCACCATCACCACCCCGCCGCGCGATTTCGGCCCGCACGGCGCGCCCACCACCTATTTCTGGGACCCCGACATCCTCGCGGTCGATCCCTCCTTCAACGATCTCGCGCAGCCCAACACCGCGATCAAGCGCCTTTACACCGGCGTGCTCTGGGCCGAGGGCCCGGCATGGAGCGCGCAGGGACGATATCTGCTGTGGAGCGACATTCCCAACAACCGGCAGATGCGCTGGAGCGAGGACGACGGCCGCGTCAGCGTGTTTCGCACGCCGTCCAACAATTCCAACGGCAACTCCTTCGACTTCCAGGGCCGGCAGCTCTCCTGCGAGCACCTGACCCGCCGCGTGACGCGCTACGAGCATGACGGGACCGCCACCGTGCTCTGCGACAATTACAACGGCAAGAAGCTGAACTCGCCGAACGACGTCGTCGCGCATCCCGACGGCAGCTACTGGTTCACCGATCCGCCCTATGGCGGCCAGCTCTACGAAGGCGAGCCGGATGCTGCCGGTGGCCCGAGCAATGCGGGCGGCAAGCTCAATCCGCGGATCGGACAGCCCGCCGGTTTCACGCCGGGCAAGCGCGAGCTGCCAACCAATTGCTATCGCATCGACCCTTCCGGCCGCATCGACCTCGTCGTCACAGAGGAGCAGGTGCCTGACCCGAACGGCCTCTGCTTCTCGCCCGACTACAAGAAGCTGTACGTCG
Organism: Bradyrhizobium sp. UNPF46; assembly: GCF_006658625.1. Taxonomy (NCBI): domain Bacteria; kingdom Pseudomonadati; phylum Pseudomonadota; class Alphaproteobacteria; order Hyphomicrobiales; family Nitrobacteraceae; genus Bradyrhizobium; species Bradyrhizobium sp. UNPF46. The sequence continues at coordinate 2,081 of NZ_LFJB01000138.1, read as the reverse complement.
CCTCCACCGGCAAGGGCCCGGGCGATACCGGCCCCGGCGGCAAGGGCGAGATCTTCGTGTTCGACGTCGGCGGCGACAACAAGCTGTCGAACCTCAAGAAGTTCAGCGATTGCGTGGTCGACGGCGTGAAGTGCGGGCCCGATGGCCTGCGTTGCGACGTCAACGGCAACGTCTGGGCGTCCAGCAATGCCGGTCGCGCCGTCGGCTACAATGGCGTGACGGTGTGGTCGCCGGAAGGCAAGCTGCTCGGACGCATCCGCCTGCCGGAGGTGTGCGGCAACATCACCTTCGGTGGCCCCAAGCGCAACCGCCTGTTCATGGCCGCGAGCCAATCGCTCTATGCGGTGTTCACGGCAACGCAAGGTGCAGGGCCGGGCTGAGCCGAAGCAACTACAGACAGGGCGCCGGCGTGAACCGCCGGCGCCGACCGGGACGTGGATCGAACGCGCGCACTGATGCGCGCCGGAGTTGACTTTCCGCGATCCCCCTCCGCATACTTCGCAAAAAAGTAACAACCAATCATAAGACGGTTTTGAGGGAGGATAGGATGCCGACTTCACGCAGGCAGCTGCTGAAGGGTACGGCGGCTGCCGCCGCCACACTCAGCCTCGATTGGACCAGGGCCCAGGCGCAGGCCGAGAATTTGCGCATCGGCCTGATCTACGACCTCACCGGCCCCTTCGCCGCCGGCGGCTCGGTCGCCTCCTCGATCGGCGCGCAGATCGCGATCGATCTCGTGAACGAGAAGGGCGGCATTGGCGGCAAGACCAAGATTGCTCCCGTCGCCGCGGATTCCCAGAGCAAGCCCGACGTCGCGATCAACGAGGCCGAACGCCTGATCAGCCAGGAGAAGATCGACATCCTCAACGGCGTCTATGCGAGCTCGCATGCGGTGCCGCTCGCGGCCAAGGTCGAGCAGCAGAAGAAGATCCTCTGGATCACGACCGCGGTCTCGACCGCCGTGTTCAAGGACAAGAACCTGCAATACGTGTTTCGCGCGCAGATCCATTCGGATCAATACGGGCAGGCCTTCGCCGCCTTCCTCACCGAGCATGCGAAAGCGAAACTCGGAATGGATCCCAAGGAGGTCAAGGTCGCGCTGATCCACGAGGACGGCCCCTACGGGGTCGGCGTCGCCGCCGCCGACGAGGCTTACGCCAAGGAGGCCGGCATCCAGGTGGTGCTGCGCGAGGGTTATTCGGCCTCCGCGCCCGACCTGTCGGTGCTGGTCACGAAGATCAAGCGCGCCAAGGCCGACGTGATCTCGCATGCCGGCTACAACCCCGACATCACCCTGTTCCTGCGCCAGGCCCGCGAGAGCGGGTTGCGCTTCAAGATGCTGTTCGGCGCCGGCGCGGGCTACAGCCAGCTCGACAAGCTGCGCGCCACGTTCGGCGCCGACATCGACAATTTCTGCAACATCGATCCGGTGCCGGCGCAGCTGCTCGATCCGGCAAAACTCGCGCCGGGCATGGGCGATCTGATCAAGACCATGGTCTCGCGCTATCAGGCCAAGACCGGCGCCACCGACGTGCCGCCGCACTGCTCGATGGGATTCAATCAGACCTGGGTGCTGCTCAACAACGTGCTGCCGGTCGCCAAGGAGAAGTACGGCAGCTTCGAGCCGGAGGCGATCCGCAAGGCCGCGCTCGACGTCGACATCCCCGCCGGCGGCACCATCCAGGGCTACGGGGTGAAATTCTTCCCGCCGGGCACGCCGCTGTCCGGCCAGAACGAGCGCTCGACCCCTGTGGTGATGCAGAACGCCGGCGAGCACATCTCGGTGGTGTGGCCGACGAATATCAGGACGCAGGACCCGGTGTTTCCATTGCCGAAGGACTCGACCTACGGGACGTAGGGGCGGCTTGCTTCCACCCTCCCCTGGAGGGGGAGGGTCGCTTCATGTCGAGCGAAGCGAGAGATGAAGCGGGGTGGGGTGATCCCTCCTCACGGGCCCTACCCGATTGGAGGGATCACCCCACCCCGCTCGCGCTGCGCGCGATCGACCCTCCCCCTCCAGGCAGGGCTATCGCATGTGACCGATAAGGCTGAGAAGGAATTCGTCTTCCCAGCCTGCTCGT
>NZ_LFJB01000060.1:0-132436 GCF_006658625.1 Bradyrhizobium sp. UNPF46 | reverse complement strand
GGCCTCCCGAATCGACCAATCCAGCCCATCTTGATGTGTCAGCTATGTCTCCGAACACCTGTCAGTGATCTGTCCGGTCTAAACAGGAAGCGGGCAATCCAGTATTCCAGAGACGGCCGTGATTGAATCGAGAGGCCGCGGCGTACTGGATGCCCCTTCGGTTCGCGGGGCATGACGGTTGTCGTGTGGAGGGTGGCTACTCCGCCGGTTCGGCCGCCAGCGTCGGGTAATCCGTGTAGCCCTTGGCGCCGCCGCCGTAGAACGTGTTCTTGTCCCAATCGTTCAGCGCGGCGCCCTGCTTCAGCCGCTCGACGAGGTCGGGGTTGGAGATGAACGGCTTGCCGAAGGCGATGAGATCGGCCGCGTTGGCGTCCAGCACCTTGGTGGCGAGATCGAAGTCGTAGCCGTTGTTGGCGACGTAGGCGCCGGCAAAGCGCTTACGCAAGGCTGCATAGTCGAACGGCGCGATATCGCGCGGCCCGCCCGTGGCACCTTCGACCACATGGAGATAGACCAGCTTGAGCGCGCTGAGCCCGTCGACGATGTGATCGTACAGCGCCTGCGGGTTGGAATCCGAGATGTCGTTGGCCGGCGTCACCGGCGAGATGCGGATACCGGTACGATCGGCACCGGCTTCAGCCACGACGGCCTTGGACACCTCCAGCATCAGCCGCGCGCGGTTCTCGATCGAGCCGCCATAGGCATCGGTGCGCTTGTTGGTGCCGTCCTTGGCGAACTGCTCGAGCAGATAGCCGTTGGCGCCGTGGATCTCGACGCCGTCGAAGCCGGCTTCCAGCGCGTTCTTCGTGGCGCGCCTGAAGTCGTCGATAATCCCCGGAATTTCGGAGAGCTCGAGCGCACGCGGCTCGGAGACGTCGGCGAAGCCGCCGTTCACGAAGGTCTTGCCCTTGGCGCGGATCGCGCTCGGCGCCACCGGGGCGGCACCGTTCGCCTGGAGGTCGACATGCGAGATGCGGCCGACATGCCAGAGCTGGATGAAGATCTTGCCGCCGCGCGCATGAACCTTGTCGGTGACCTTGCGCCAGCCGGCGACCTGGTCCTTGGAATAGATGCCGGGGGTGTCCTGGTAGCCCTGGCCCTGCTGCGAGACCTGGCTTGCTTCGGTGATCAGGAGACCTGCGGAGGCGCGCTGGCCGTAATAGTCGGCCGCGAGCGCACCGGGCACGAACGTGCCAGGTACGGCGCGGTTACGCGTTAGCGGCGCCATGACGAGGCGGTTGGCCAGCGTGATCGGGCCGAGCTTGTAGGTCTCAAACAATTTGGTCGAACGGCTCATGGGGAATGCTTCCAGGCGGTGAGAGGTCCGGAACACTTGTGCATCGCGGCAATCAGCGCAAGGTGGGAGCCATACGGAAAGTGCAGGCGAGCTACGCGGTAGGGACCGCGTAGCATATTTCATGTGCAATTCCGGCCACCGCAGCAGCATCCTGCTGTCCGGCCGTGCGATTGCGCAAATCAGTTCAGGCCCATGAAATCGCGCTTGCCGATCTCGACGCCGTTGTGGCGCAAAATGCCGTGGGCAGTCGCGCAGTGGAAATAGAAGTTCGGCAGCGAGAAGGCGCTGAGGAATTGTTGGCCCTTCAGGGTCGTGGTCTTATCGGGCCCGCTCGGGAAGGTGACGTCCTTGCTCTCGGCCCCCTCGAACTGCTCGGGCTTGAACGACTTCACGTAGTCGATCGTCTTCGCCAGCCGCTGCTTCAATTCCGCAAAGCTGGTCTCGGTGTCGGGGGTCGAGGGCACCTCGCTATGGGTCAGCCGCGCGCAGCCCTTGGTGGCGAAATCGCTGACGAGCTGGATCTGCCGCGACAGCGGCAGCATGTCCGGAAACAGGCGGGAGCCGAGCAACACGCTCGGGTCGATCTTTTTCGCCGCGCAATGCGCCTCGGCTTTGGTGAGCAGCCCGGTCATGCTGTTCAGCATCTGCAAATAGGCGGGAACGACGGCGTCGTAGAAGGACATGTGATGCTCGCTTGTGAATGGGAAATCTCAGGAGAAAACCTGAGCCACTCACATGGGAGCCTCATGGAAAAATACAATCGCGCAAAGCCGCTTGTGCGATGCGAAAATTCTATCGCGCCACAGCTCCGCTGTCGTCGTCTCCGCACGCTTCGCAGTCATCGCCGGCCTGACCGGGCGATCCAGTACTCCGCGGCGGGAATTGTGCGAACCAACTATGGCTGCGGCGTACTGGATGCCCCGGTCAAGCCGGGGCATGACAGCGAATGGAGCTTTACCGCACGGTCCCCGCCGGCTGGGCCTGCGCCGTGCCGCCCCGCATGCGGGCGAGCAGCTCGGCGGTCGGCCAGGAATCGGCGGGCAGGCCGAACTTGACCTGCATCGCCTTCACGGCGGCGCGGCTCTGCTGGCCCAGCACGCCGTCGACCTTGCCGACATTGAAGCCGGCACGCACCAGGAGCTGCTGCAATTCCTTGAGCTCGTTGAACGGCAGCTGCGGCACCGGTTGGGCCGGTTTGCGCATGGGGGCGGCGCCCGCGATGCGCGAGGCGAGATAGCCCGCCGTCGTCGAATAGATCAGCGAGTTATTCCACTCGGTGTAGGCGGCGAAATTGGCGTAGGCCATGAAAGCCGGACCGAAGCGTCCCATCGGCAGCAGCACGGACGCCGCGAGATTGTCGTTCGGCAGCGGTCGTCCGTCGGGATAGGTGACGCCGAGCTGCGCCCAGGTCGAGCGCGGCTCGCGCACCGTGAGATCAGTCTTCTCCCACGGCAGGTTCGGCGGCACCTTGATCTCTTCCAGCCAAGGCTCGCCGCGCCGCCATTTCAGGCCGTTGGCGATGTAGTTCGCGGTCGAGCCGATCACGTCGGCGCCCGAGCGCAGCAGGTCGCGCCGTCCGTCGCCGTCATAGTCGACGGCATAGTTGACATAGTGCACGGGCAGGAACTGGGTCTGCCCGAGCTCGCCGGCCCAGGAGCCGATCATCTCGTCGGGATGCAGGTCGCCGCGGTCGATGATCTTCAGCGCGGCGATGGTCTCGTTCACGAACATCTCGGAGCGTCGGCAGTCATAGGCGAGCGACACCAGCGACTTCAGCGTCGGCAGATTGCCCATGTTGGCGCCGAAGTCGCTCTCCAGGCCCCAGAATGCGGCGATCACCGCCGGCGGCACGCCGTATTCCTTCTCGGCGCGCGCGAATGCGGCGGCGTGTTGCTTGATGTGCTGCTGGCCGTTCTGCATCCGATAGGGCGCGGCCATGCGTCCGGCGAATTCGGTGAAGAGCTGGCCGAACACCCGCTGGCCGCGGTCGCGATTGACGATGCCCTGGTCGTAGACGAGATAGGGCGAGGCCTCCGCGATCGTCCGCTGCGACACGCCGGCGGCGACCGCTTGTTGCTTCACGTCGGACAGGAAACGATCGAAGCTCGCGCCGTTATGGCATGAGGCGGCGCGGGGCGAGGGGGCCGTTGCTCTGGGCGCTGCGGTCCTTCCGGGCGGCTGCTGGAGCTGGGCGGAGGCGGGAAAGGACAGCGCAGCGAAAGCAACGGCCGCGATCGCAAGTCGGGTCTGGAGCATGGAGTTTCCGGCGGGGAGGGAACGCTTGGATTCTGGACGAAGTTTAATGGAAGTATGGTGCGCGAACCAGTGCCGCGGCTCCGCGACGCACCTCGAAACCTTGCACTCCGGCCGTGCTCATCCCTACCTCATCCTTGCCGGCCTGCGGACGCCTCCAGCGGCCGCGGCTGGCCCCAGGAGACGGCCATGAACTATCTTCGTACCGCAATGCTGCTTGCCGGCCTGACCGCTCTGTTCATGGGCGTCGGCTATCTGATCGGCGGTGCCTCAGGCGCCATGATCGCGCTCGTCATTGCCGCCGCGACCAATCTCTTCACCTACTGGAACTCCGATCGCATGGTGCTGTCGATGTACGGCGCCCATCAGGTCGACCGTTCGACCGCGCCGGAGCTGGTCGGGCTCGTCGCCGAGCTTGCGGGCCGGGCGGGCCTGCCGATGCCGCGCGTGTTCCTGATGGACGAGGCCCAGCCGAACGCCTTCGCGACCGGCCGCAACCCCGAGAACGCTGCGGTCGCCGTCACCACCGGCCTGATGCGCCAGCTCAGCCACGAGGAGCTCGCCGGCGTGATCGCGCATGAGCTTGCCCATATCAAGAACCACGACACGCTGCTGATGACCATCACTGCGACCATTGCCGGCGCGATCTCGATGCTGGCGCAGTTCGGCATGTTCTTCGGCGGCAATCGCGAGAACAACAATGGTCTCGGCGTCGTCGGCTCAATCCTGATGATGATCCTCGCCCCGCTGGGCGCCATGCTGGTGCAGATGGCGATCAGCCGCACCCGCGAATATGCCGCGGATAATCTCGGTGCGCGCATCGCGGGACAGCCGATGTGGTTGGCCTCGGCGCTGGTGAAGATCGAGGGGGCCGCGCATCAGGTGCCGAACTACGAGGCCGAGCGAAACCCGGCGACCGCGCACATGTTCATCATCAACCCGCTGTCGGGTCATGGCGTGGACAATCTGTTCGCCACCCATCCCTCGACGCAGAACCGTATTGCCGCGCTTCGGCAGCTTGCGGCCGAGCTCGGCGCGCGGGCCGCTCCGTCGGTCGGTGCCAACGAGAATTATCCCCCGCGCGGCCCGTGGGGGCGCTCCTCGTCGCGTGGTCCCTCGCGTGGCCCCTGGGGCTGACGGAACTTCGAAGGGAGATTCGCGCTTTGTGACCTGCCGCACACAGGATCGTCCCGGCCGGTGCTAACAGCGGGGGAGATGCTTTCTTCGAAAGGGGATGCGTGGCCGGCAAAATGCCGGTCGCCGTCGAAGATGACAAGAACTGTCGTGCCATTGCTGATCGTCCTGTGTGTGCTCATCGGTTTGTCGACGCACATGGTCGTCAATTGCGGTGACGAGGACGAGCCCGACGTCTGCTCGGCCGTGATCGGCTTCTCGCCGTTGCGGGGATCGCTGATCGCCTTTGCCTATGAGGGGCGCGGACGGATCGCGCTGCGGCATGGCGACTTCAAGCGGGCGATCGCCGATTTCGACGAGGCCATTCACCTCAACCCCAACCGCGCTGCGCTCTATCGCGACCGCGCGATGGCGCGCCGTCTGAACGGCGACTTCGAGCTCGCCATCGCCGACTATGACGAGGCGATCGCGCATGATCCCAGGCTCGCCGCACCCTATCACCAGCGCGGCCTCGCGCTCGCCGCCACCGGCGATCTCGATCGCGCCATCCTGAGCTACAATACGGCGGTCCGCCTCGATCCCAGAGATGCCGAGGCCCGCCTCGACCGCGGCCTGGCATTCCTCGCCCGCGGCCAGGCCGACGACGCGCGTGCCGATTTCGAGGCGGCGCTGGCGCTGCCATCCGGCAAGGACGGCCGCGCCCGCGAAGCCGCCCGCGCCAAGCTCGCCGAACTGGCGAGCGCCGAGCCGGCCCAGGTCTCGGGGCCGAGGAGGTGAGAGGAGTCTCTCCGCGGAGTCCGGAATCGGAGGGGTGACAAAGGCGCCCTTGCGCCGTGCCCACGATCTCTTCAATACGGCAACAGGCGCGTGGGCACGCTTCGCTTTGCCCATTACGATGCTGCCCCTCTCACAAGGGGAGAAGGAAGAAACCAGCAGCTACTTCGCCTTCTTGGCTTTCGCTTTCTTCGCCTTGGCGGCCTTCTTCGGCGCCTTCTCGGCCTTCGTCTTCTCCGCCTTCACCGCGATGGGAGTGCTGGCGGCGATCCGCATCGAGCGGGCATAGCTGTCGGCGACGTTGTCGGCGGACATCTGCAGGCGCTTGGCGGCAGCAATGGCCTGCTCCAGGGTGGCCTTGGCCATCATCTTGAAGCGGTCGGCGGTCTCCTTGCTCTTGGCCTTGGCCGCCAGGCCGTTGAAGCGATCCCGCCGCTCCTTGGCACGGGTCATCAGGCCCGTATGCAACTGCTTGGCCAGCTGCCGGATCACGACATCCAGGTCGGCGTCCGCCATGTTCTCTTATCCTCTTCGAAAAACGCTATCGATGCGGGCGGGACTATGCAGATCGGGCCCTGCCTTGGCAATTCCCGGCTGTGAATCATCCGCAGCTTCCACCGGCCAAAACTGAAAAAGCCGCGCAGATCGCGCGGCTTTTTGCGTGTCGGTCGGGGGCGCCTCACTGCAGCGAGGCAACCGGGCCGTTTGCCGCCGTCGGCGCGGGGTCGAACCCGAACACGCCGACCAGATATTTGTAATAGTCCGGCATCTTCTCCTTGAGCGCCTCGCGCGACTTCGGATCGTGGAATTCGCTCTTTCCGGAGAGGAAGATGCTGGCGGTGACCGCGAAGAATTCCATGGGGTTCTTCAGCGCGTAGGATTCCTTGGGCAACTGGTCCTTGGACTTGGCCAGGGCATAATAGGTGATCACGCCCTTGTTCGCATAGCCGTCCGGCAGCAGCCGCGCGTGATAGGCGTGGAGCAGCTCATGCAGCAGCACGGCCTCCTTCTCGTAGCGCATCATGTCCGGCCGCAGCATGATCACGCCGAGCCCGGAATCGACCGCGAGGTCGACGGCGTTCGGATTGGTCCAGCGCTGCTTGTTCGGATCCCACACCGTCAGCGTCCGTGGAACGGTGCGGCGGATGTCGGGCGTGACCCGGCCGTAGCACGCGGTCGCGGCGCCTTCGTCCAGGCAGGCCAGCTCGCTGGCGACGATCGGCACGGTATGGAAGAAACGCAGCACGCGCGGCGACAGGCCCGCGCCTTCGACCAGGTCGATCTGCTGCTTCAGATTGTCGGTGAGCTTGTCGACGTCCTTGCGGTCGGAATTCTCCGACAGGTCGAACATGTAGCCGCGGTAGCTCTGGAAGCCCGGCGGCAGCGGCTGCGCCGCGTCGGCCTCGAGCGATCCGGCACGAGTTGGACCGGCAAAGAGCGCGCCGACGATGGTCGCGGTCAGCAGCAACGCAATGCGCATGATGAACCCCCTGATGTCACTTCGCCCGGCAGAATAGGCCGCCGTTGTTTGCGAAAAGTGAGTGGGGCGAGACTAAGGCGCCGATGTTGAGGCGTGCTTAACCGTTGGTTGCAGAACGCTGCAATGGATTAGTGCGGGGTTAACCACGCATGGATCGGGAGCGCACTTCGGCGTAACATCGGCTCCGGGCCCAGAGCCCGAAAGTCCAGACAGCCGAAGGGAGGATGCCATGTATGCCGCCATCCGTCAGGCCAAGGCGAAAAGCGGGAGCGCGGAAGAGCTGGCGCGCCGCATCAAGGACGGCGCCGTTCCGATCATCAGCGACGTCGACGGCTTCCGCGCCTATTACGTCGTCTATGCCGGCGACGACACCGTCACCGCGATCTCCATCTTCGACAAGTTCGAGCAGGCCGAGGAAGCGAACAGGCGCGCGGTCGCCTGGATCGAGAAGGATCTCGGCCCGTTGCTGGCAGGACATGCGAGCGCGGCCGCGGGGCCGGTGATCGTGCACACGCTGGCGTGAGGCGTTCTCGTGCCCCGGACGCAGCGCAGCGCCCCTTCGGCGGTGCGCTGCAGAGCCGGGGCCCATGCGAGAGGGCAATTCGCAGCTGCTGGGTCCCGGCTCTGCGCAGCAGCGCAAGCGCTGCAGCGCGTCCGGGACACGAGAGCTGAATACCGTCACAACTCCCGCGCATTCGAGAACGCAAAACTCGACACCCGCCGCGTTGTCTCGTCCAAAATCAGCGTGCGCGTGATCGGCGGTTCGGCGCGCTGGGCGCAGTTTTCGCGCTCGCAGAGGCGGCAATTGACGCCGATCGGCGTGCCCTCGGTCTTCTCGAGGTCCATGCCGGCGGCATAGGTCAGACGCGCGGCGTGGCGGATCTCGCAGCCGAGGCCGATGGCGAAGCGCGGCTGCGGCAGCGGGTGTGGCGCGACGGGGCGGCGCACCATCTGCGCGATCGAGAAATAGCGCGTGCCGTCGGACAGCTCGATCACCTGCTTGAGCAGGCGATCGGGCGTGTCGAAGGTCGAGTGCACGTTCCACAACGGACAGGTGCCGCCGAACTTCGAGAACGGGAAGGTGCCGGAGGAAAAGCGCTTGGACACGTTGCCGGCATTGTCGACGCGGAGCAGGAAGAACGGAATGCCGCGCGCATTCGGTCGCTGCAGGGTGGTGAGGCGGTGGCAGACCTGCTCGAAGCCGGAATTGAAGCGCTGAGCCAGCACGTGGATGTCATAGTTGAGCGCCTCGGCGGCGGCCAGAAATGCCGGATAGGGCATCATCACGGCAGCAGCAAAGTAGTTGCCGAGCGTGATGCGGAACAGGCGGCGCGGGGCGTCGTCGAGCGGTCCGGCGCGGCCGATGATGGTCTCCAGGGCTTGTGCGCATTCCCCTAAGCCGAGCTGGAAGGCGAGCTGGAACGCGCGGCCGGGCGGATCGACCAGCTCCGAGATCAGGAGCTGGCGGCGGTGGCGGTCGAAACGCCTGAGCGTCTCCCGCATCACGTCGACGGGCATGATGCGGGTCTGGATCGAATGCTTTTCCCGCAAGCGCGCCGCGAGCGCGGCATACAGTCCCTCGGCCGGAACGTTCAGCTCGTCGCGAAGATTCTCCGCGGCCTGCTCCAGCTCCGGAAAATAATTGCGGTTGGCCTCGATCAGCTCGCGCACGCGCTCGACCGGATTGGCCTCATAGCGCGTGCCGACGTCGCGGTCGGCCATTTGCGCGGCCGCCAGCGTCTCGCCCTGGCGGGCCTCGGTATAGGCCGCGTAGAGACGCTGCAGCGCATGGGTGACGCCGGGGCAGAGCTCGGCGAGGTCGCGCAGCTCCTGCTTGGGCACGTCGATCTGGCGGAACAAGGGATCGGAGAAGATCTCGTTCAGCTCGGCGAAGAAGCGGTCCTCGTCGGCGCTGGCGAGATCGCGCAGATCGAGGTCGTAGGTCTCAGCCAGCCGCAGCAGGATCTGCGCCGTCACCGGTCGCTGGTTCCGCTCGATCAGGTTGACATAGCTCGGCGAGATCCCGAGCCCCTCGGCGATCTGGGTCTGTGACAGTCCCAATTGCTGTCGGATGCGCCGGAAACGCGGGCCGACGAACAGTTTCTTCCCGGATTCGGCGGCCATGTCTTTCGATCTCCATCGGCATCAAGGACAGCTTTGCTGACCTATATATTTACAAAATTTACAAAATGACATCTATTACATGTTCTTATGTTACATGACATCACCAATAAAAGACAAGCCATCTGTACGAAGTTTCCCTTTTCGCGTTTACCTCCTGACACGCATCTCGCAATGCAGTGTCAAGAATGTCGATGGCAAGCCATCGCCATCGTCAGCGAAAGGATCAGGCACATGAACTATCAGCCCCGCGGCATCAGCACCCTCCAGGGCCCGTCCTCGTATCTGGACGAGGTCAAGGCGGCCCAGGCGCTCCTCGAGACCCAGCCCACCTGGAATGGCGTGTCGGCCGAGGCCGTCGCCCGCATGCGCCTGCAGAACCGTTTCAAGACCGGCCTCGACGTCGCCCGCTACACCGCGGCGCTGATGCGGGCCGACATGGCCGCCTATGACAAGGACCCCACGAAGTACACCCAGTCGCTGGGTTGCTGGCACGGCTTCATCGCCCAGCAGAAGCTGATCTCGGTCAAGAAGCATTTCGGCGGCAAGACCGACCGTACCTATCTGTACCTCTCGGGCTGGATGATCGCGGCGCTGCGCTCCGAGTTCGGCCCGCTGCCCGACCAGTCGATGCACGAGAAGACCTCGGTGCCGGCGCTGATCGAGGAGCTCTACACCTTCCTGCGTCAGGCCGACTCCCGTGAGCTCAACGACATCTTCCGCCTGCTCGACAAGGCCCGCAAGGAAGGCGACAAGACCCGCGAGAAGGAGCTGATCGCGCAGATCGACAACTTCCAGACCCATGTCGTCCCCGTCATCGCCGACATCGACGCCGGCTTCGGCAACGCGGAAGCGACCTATCTGCTCGCCAAGAAGATGATCGAAGCGGGTGCCTGCGCGCTGCAGATCGAGAACCAGGTCTCGGACGAGAAGCAGTGCGGTCACCAGGACGGCAAGGTCACCGTGCCGCACGAGGTCTTCCTGGCGAAGATCCGTGCCTGCCGCCATGCGTTCCTCGAGCTCGGCGTCGAAGACGGCATCATCGTCACCCGCACCGACTCGCTCGGCGCCGGCCTGACGCAGCAGATCGCCGTCAGCCACAAGCCGGGCGACATCGGCGACCAGTACAACAGCTTCCTCGATTGCGAGGAAATCACCGCTGAGAACGCCCGCAACGGCGACGTCATCATCAACCGCAACGGCAAGTTGATGCGTCCGAAGCGGCTGCCCTCCAACCTCTACCAGTTCCGCTCCGGCACCGGCGCAGACCGCTGCGTGCTCGATTGCATCACCTCGCTGCAGAACGGCGCCGACCTGCTCTGGATCGAGACCGAGAAGCCGCATATCGAGCAGATCGCCAGCATGGTCGACCGCATCCGCAAGGTCGTCCCCAACGCGAAGCTCGCCTACAACAACTCGCCGTCGTTCAACTGGACGCTCAACTTCCGTTGGCAGGTGTTCGATGCCTGGAAGGAAGCCGGCAAGGACGTCAGCAAGTACAACCGTGCCGAACTGATGAAGGCGGAGTACGACGACACGCCGCTGGGCAAGGAAGCCGACGACCGCATCCGCACCTTCCAGGCGGATTCGGCCAAGCGCGCCGGTATCTTCCACCACCTGATCACGTTGCCGACCTACCACACGGCGGCGCTCTCGACCGACAATCTCGCCCGCGAGTATTTCGGCGAGCAGGGCATGCTGGGCTACGTCAAGAACGTCCAGCGCGCCGAGATCCGTCAGGGCATCGCCTGCGTGAAGCACCAGAACATGGCCGGCTCCGACATCGGTGACGACCACAAGGAGTACTTCGCGGGCGAGGCTGCCCTGAAGGCGGGCGGTGCTCACAACACGATGAACCAGTTCGGCTAACGAATCTCGACTTCGACAGGAGACTGACAATGACCAAAGGCAGCAATTTCTGGGTGATCGGCGGCGAGTTCGGTTCGATGAACTTCCACAAGCTCGTGGAAGGCTCGGCCCAGGTCAAAGGCCCCTTCAAGACCCGCAAGGAGGCCGAGGACTGCTGGAAGGAAGTCTCGGAAGAGAGCCGCCACAAGGCCGGCGTCCGCTTCTCGATCGTGGAAGAGCCCGCGCGCGTGTCGGCCTAAGGGCCGGCAGCCGATCTGACTTAAGAAGACGTCCAAGGACGGATGGTCCCATCCAGGCTTTGCCTGGGTGGGATCGTCTGTTTTTGGCACAGGTGAAACGCCTGTGGGCGCCCCTAAGCCTCTGGAATTGTGGGTCTTTGCGGAGGGTGTGGTTGCTGATAGGTTAATGCGGATAAGTCGAGGACGAGGCCGCCTATGTCAGAGCCCGAGACCAGCGGGACCCATCCCGGCCAGCCGCGCCCGGTGCGGCTGCGCGATGCACTGCTGCGCGCGCGGATCGAGGCCGCCGACCGGACCGGCGTCGTCGTCGATCTCCGCGACGCCGAGGTGGCGCGGCTCGAGATCCTCAACGACGCGCTCGATCCCCTGTTCGCGCAGGTGCCCGACCGGATCGATTTGTTCGACCGCGGCATCAGTCAGGGCGATACGCCGAGACTCTGGATCGACGTCGTCGCTCACATCGTGATGGGGCGCGACAAGCGGATGTACCGTTTCGTTCAGGACACCCGGTTCGGCCGCATCGTGCTCGCCGAATCGCACGACACCGCTGCCATCGTCGAAGCCGTGACCGACTATGTCGCGCGCCGCATGGTCGAGCGCGAGCGCGCGATGGTGATCCCGCCCGAACCGCAAGCACCGGCCGCGGAGCAGCCGGCCCGTTCGCGCTTCTGGCCGTTCGTGTTCGGCTTCGTGCTGGGCGCAGCCGCGCTGTTTGGGTTCGCGGTGCTGGCGGCGTTGCGGAGCTGGTGATCGTTTGCTCTGTCATTCCGGGGCATGCGAAGCATGAACCCGGAATCCATCGAGCCGCCGCGCTTGCGGGTAGATGGATTCCGGGCTCGCGCTGCCGCGCGCCTCGGAATGACGGCGAACTAAATCAACCGCGCATGCTTGATCTGCCCGATCTGAAATCCCGCGCCGAGCCCGCGCACCGTCTGCTCGCAGCGCCAGCCGGCATTGTCCTTCTCGATCGTGAACAGATTATACGCCGCCGCCGGATAGTGCCCGTGCGCGAGCGCGGAAGCCGAGGGCACCCCGAGCACGGGAATGTTGCCGTTCGGACCTTCGACCCATATCGTCGAATGAATGTGGTCGTGCCCGTGCAGGACCAGCTCGACTCCATGACGCTTCAGCAGTGCCAGCAGGGCGGGCGCGTCCGTCATCCGTTTCTGCCGTGCGGACGACTTCAGCGGATGATGCACCAGCAGCACGCGGAAGACGTCCTCGGCGGCGAGGCTCTCGAGGAGCGCTTCGAGCGCTGCGAGCTGATCGCGCCCGAGCGCGCCCGTCGCCATCAGCGGCAGGGTCGGCACCGCCGTCGACAGGCTGATCAGCGCCAGCGGCCCGCGCCGACGCACCGAGGGAAAACCGATGCGGCCGTCGTCGCCTGTGAGATAGGGCGCAAAGGTCTCGCCGAAGCGATGAAAGGTGGCGCGGACATAGGCGTCGTGATTGCCCGGGATCGTGGTGACGCGGTCGGGCGGTCCGACATCGTCGAGCCAGGCGCGGGCAGGGGCGAACTCGGCTTCCAGCGCCAAATTGACGAGATCGCCCGTCACCGCGATGTGGTCGGGCGCCTGCGCCTTCATGTCGGCGACCAGCGCGTCGAGCACCTCGCGGCGCTGGTACTTGTGGCGGTTGCGCGTCCAGTTGACGTAGCCGAGCGCGCGCTTGCCCGCGAGCTCGATCAGCCGCGGCTTCGGCAAGGGCGCGAGATGCGGATCGGACAGATGGGCGAGCGTGAAGGGGGCCAGTGTGTTGGGAGTCATGGCGCGCGATTGCCTCGCTATTGCTCTGCTGTAATGGCAAGGTCGCAGGGAACGCGCAAGCAGGGCCTGAACCGGGGCATCGAGGAAGCCTGATGGGAGAACGTCTGAACCGGATCCGACGGAAATGCGAGCCGCTGCTGCGGCGATTCTTCCACGCCTATTTCCTCGTCGTCCGCGGCATGACCCTCGGCGTCCGCGCCGTGGTGCTGGACGCCGAAAATCGGGTGTTCCTGGTCAGGCACAGCTATGTCAGCGGCTGGCACCTGCCCGGCGGCGGCGTCGATTTCGGCGAGACCATGGAGCAGGCGATGCGGCGCGAGCTCAAGGAGGAGGGCGATATCGACCTCACCGGCGCGGCCGAGCTGCACGGCATCTTCCTCAACAGCCACGTCTCCCGCCGCGACCATGTCGCCATCTACGTGGTCAGGCAGTTCAGGCAGGACCGCCTGCCCGCGCCCAACCGCGAGATCGTCGAATGCGGGTTCTTCGCGATCAATGCGCTGCCGGAGGGGACCACATCCGGTACGCGGCTGCGGATCGCGGAGGTGCTGGACGGCCAGCCGCCGATTGCGACGTGGCGCTGAGGGCGGCCTGTGCTAGTAAGCTGCCCGAAAGAGCGCCACCGGATGAAGATTGCCAAGCTCGCCTTCGGCCTGATCTGCCTTGCGATCCTCGCCAGCAACATCGTCACGATGTCGCGCTGGAGCGAGGCGCGCGGGGTCTATGACGACATCTGCTATCTCCGGCAGGCGCATCTGTTCCAGCGCCTCGGCGTCGGCGGGCTCAACACCAATGTCGCGCTGGACTACGATCATTATTTCGAAGGCAAGCTGAAGGAGATCGCGTTCGCCGAGTGGAGCGACCAGATGCGCTGGCCGTGCCACAATCCGATGCCGAATGGCAAGATCGTGATGCAATATCCGCCGGGCACCGGATTCCTCTTGGCGTTGTTTCCGGAAGGCCATCAGGTTGTGCCGCTCTATGTTGCTGCCAGCCTGATCGTCTGCGGCCTCGCGCTATCGGGCATCGCCATGGCGCGCACGCTGCCGTCGGTCGTCGTTGCCGGCCTGTTCGGCGCGCTCACGGTCTATCTCATGATCAACCCCGCGAAGGCGAGCTATTCGGTCGCGCCGACCATGGCCTTGTGCGCCGTCACGGGCTTCCTGACGGCGCTGTGGCTGAGCAGGGACAAGCGCAGCGTCCTGCTGGTTGCGCTGATCGGCCTTCTGCTCGGCGCGTCCGTCAATTTCAGACTGCCGAACACGCTGCTCGCGGCCGGCTATTTCCTGTTCCTCGGCATTCCATTCCTGTGGACGCGTTCGCTCGCGACGTTCGTGCAGGGCCTCGGCTTCGGTGCCGGCGTGATCGTCGGCATGATGCCGACATTGATCGCCCAGGCCATCAATGCCGGCAGCCCGCTGGCCACCACCTATGGCAGCGTCGACGTGGTCGCGCCGGCCTTCGATCTTGTCGTGCTCGGCCATTATCTGCGCGACATGCAATTCGTGCTGATCGTGCTGGCGATCGGTTCTACGGCCTGGCTGCTGCGGGTGGGTGAGGGCAGCGTGCGGCAGGTGGCCCTCGTCGTCGCCGGCAATCTCGCCGTCAACCTCGTCTTCTTCCTCAGTCATCCGATCTTCACGTCCTATTACATCGTGCCGATCGCCATGCTCTCGCTGTGGAGCGTCTCGTTCGCCTGGCTGATGCAGCAGGCCGCGCCGCTCGGGCGCGAGCCGGCAAGCCTCGAGGCGTCGTCGCGATGACCTCAACGCAACTCCGGATCGCGGTGCTGGTGCCCTGCTACAATGAGGAAGCGGCGGTCGGGACCGTCGTTGCCGATTTCCGCAAGGCGCTGCCGTCGGCCACGATCTACGTCTATGACAACAATTCGCGCGACCGCACCGCAACGCTCGCGCGCGACGCGGGTGCGATCGTGCGCAGCGAGCGCCGGCAGGGCAAGGGCCACGTCGTGCGCCGCATGTTCGCCGACGTCGAGGCCGACGTCTATGTGCTGGTCGACGGCGACGCCACCTACGACGCACCGAGCGCGCCGCGCATGATCGACAGGCTGCTCGACGATCACCTCGACATGGTCGTCGGCCTTCGCGTCGATCAGGTCCAGGCCGCCTACCGGCTCGGCCACCGCACCGGCAACCGCATGCTGACCGGCTTTCTGGCGTCGACCTTCGGTCACGCCTTCAAGGACATACTGTCCGGCTACCGGGTGTTCTCGCGCCGCTTCGTCAAGTCCTTTCCGGTTCTCTCCGACGGCTTCGAGATCGAGACCGAGCTGGCCGTCTATGCGCTGGAACTCTCCCTGCCCGTTGCCGAGATCGAGACCCCCTATTACGCGCGCCCGGAAGGCTCGTTCTCCAAGCTCAACACCTGGCGCGACGGGTTTCGCATCCTCGGCACCATGCTCAAGCTCTACCGCTCGGAGCGGCCGCTGCGCTTCTTCACGGCGATCGGAATCCTGCTGGCGGTGGCCGCGGTGATCCTTGCGATCCCGGTTCTGATCACCTTCATCGAGACCGGCCTCGTGCCGCGCCTGCCTACCGCGGTGCTGGCGATGGGCCTGATGATCATGGCCCTGCTCTCGGTGTCGTCGGGGCTCGTTCTCGACACGGTGACGCGAGGACGGCGGGAGATGAAGATGCTGGCCTACCTGTCCCAACCGGCGTTGAAAAGGAGCTGAGCGGCTTTGCTGCCCAATGGACCGCGCTGCGTTCAGGTGCTATCCCGCGATTGACATGACTGATCTTTCACTCACCATTCTTCCCGAAGCCGCCGGCGATGCTCAGGCGATCGAGCGGCTGCATGAACGTACCTTCGGTCCCGGCCGCTTCGTGCTCAGCGCCTACCGAATCCGCGAGCATGTCGACCATCTGCTCGAATTGTCGTTCACCGCCCGCATTGGCACGCTGCTGGTCGGCTCCGTCAGGCAATTGCCGGTGCTGGTCGGCGAGACGCCGGCGCTACTGCTCGGGCCGCTCACGGTCGAGCCGCCGTTCCGCGGCCGCGGTGTCGGCCGTCTGCTGATGGAGCGCGCGCTGAAGGACGCGAAGGCGAAAGGCCACCGCCTCGTGCTGCTGGTCGGCGACGAGCCCTATTACAGCCGGGTCGGCTTCAAGCCGGTCCCGAAGGGCCGCGTCACCATGCCGGGTCCGGTGGACGCGGCGCGCATCCTGGTGTTCGAGCTCGTCGATGGCGCCTTCGAAGGTGTGTCGGGAGCGGTGGGCCCCGACTGGAGCAAGGCGCGAGTCGGGTAGGCCGACCCGCGGCAGTGCGTAGCCCGGATGGAGCGAAGCGCAATCCGGGAAACCTGTTGCTCCTGAGGCGCTGCGCCCGGATGTCGCTGCGCTCCATCCGGGCTACGGCGCTCGCAATGACCTAGAACTTGAAGTTCGCGAACGCGCGCACGCCGATGCCGGGCATCAACACCTCGTCCTTGGTGTAGGACACGGAGTTGCGGATGTTCTCGTTGAGGAGATTGTTGCCGACGATGCCGGCCATCATCTCGCGCGCGCCGAACCAGTTGCGGTCGAGCTTGGTCTTGTAGCTCACCTCGGCCTTCAGCAGATTATAGCCCGCCGTCGGCGTCTCCGCGATCACGGCGACGTTGTTCTGCGCGAAGGCGTGCAGCAGGTTGACGCGCATCAGCCAGTTGTCGTCGCGCCAGAACACGCCGCCGCCCATCCGCATCGGCGGAATCCGCGGCACGTTGGTGCCGTCGCTGAAGGTGGCGCGGACCATGTCGAACTGGTTCTCGATGCCCCAGATGCCGCCCTGGAAGGCGGCGACGTCGAGCTGCGACTGGAATTCGCCGCCGCGGAAATTGGCATTGCGCTGCGAATACACTGCCTGGTTCAGCTCGGCACCCGGATTGCCGCAGGATGCGAAGTCGTCGTCGCAGGACACGCCGGTGAGGCGGCGGTAGATGAAATTGTCGAAATGCGTGTAGTAGACGGTCGCCTCGAAGCGGAACGGCCCCCTCGCCCTGCGCACGCCGAGCTCGACCGATTTGGCGGTCTCGATGGTGAGGTTTGGATTGCCGATGTCGAAGGTCGCAGTCGCATCGTGGCCGCCGCGGGAAAACAGCTCGGCCGCCTTCGGCGCGCGCTCGACATATTGCGCGGTGATGCTGCCGACCATGCCGCCCGGCAGGTCCTGCAACAGGCCGATGCTGCCGCTCTTCGGCGTGAACGACGGATTACGCGCGATGCCCGCCTGCGGCGTGCCGTCGGGCAAATAATCGGTCGGGAAGTTTGGCGTCGTGCCGTGCAGCTCGACATGCTCGATGCGGCCTGCGATCTGCGCTCGCGTCGCTTCCGTGAACTTGAACTCGTTGAAGGCGTAGCCCGCAACGCGGTTGCTGTTGTTCGGGTCCCACAACCCGTTGAACAGCGTGCCGGGATTGTCAGGGCTCGGCGCGCTCAATTCCTGATGCCCGACCTGGAAGCCCAGCGCCGTCGTCACTTCGGCGAAGCGCGCGTTGAACGGCATCAGCTGCACCTCGGTGCGGATTTCCTGCTCCTTGTTGGTGAAGGTCTGGCGGATACCGTCGCTGTTGAGATTGGCGGGATCGGCAAGGCCGATCTCGTTGTGCCGGTAGTCGGTCGCGCCGGCCCAGAAGCGGATCGTGTCGATCGCGAGCGCGTCGGGGCGGTACTCGCCCTTGACGTTGATCTTGGTCTGGTGGCCGTCGATCCGCGTGTTGTGGTCGGCGCCGTCGATGCCGGGGATGTGGTAGAGCGAGTCGTTCTGCGTGATCGACGCGCCGATATACCCGCCCTGGAAGAAATAGGAGCCGCCGATCGAGGCGCCGTCCGAGCGCGTCGCCGAGTTGGGCTGGCGCCCGTTTACGGAGCGCGACTGGTCGTTCAGATAGGGATAGCCGGGGATGGAATAGTCGGAGGTCGTGCGGCCGTAGGCGTCGGCGTGGAAGGCAAAATTGCCGCCGCCGGTGTCGAGCAGCACGCCGCTTTCGACGCCGCGATCGACCGACGAGAACGCGGTGCGCGTCTCGGCGGTGACGCAAGGCGATGTCGCTGCGCCTGCGAGCGGCGCCTTGGTCGGCAGGCCGTAAGCCTGGAACGACGGTGCGCAGGACGGCAGCGCGTCCGGAATCCGGTTGTTGGTGGCGCTGACGACACCGCCGATCGAGGTCGAGCCGTAGCGCAGCGCCGCCGGCCCGCGCACCACCTCGACCTGGTTGGTCGCGAGCGGATCGATCGGGACGAAATGATCCTCGCCAAGGTCGGATGCGCCGCCGGAATTGGTGCCGTTCTCGACGATGCCGACGCGATTGACGTCGAGACCCCGGATGATCGGTCGGCTGGAGGCGCCGGGTGCGAAGCTCGATCCGGTGATGCCGGGCTTGGAGAACAGGAGATCGCCGAGCTGGCCGCCGCCCTCGCGGCGGATCTCCTCGTTCGGCACCACGGTGACCGTCGCGAACTGGTTGGTCACCACGGGCAGCACGCCCTGCTGGGGTGCGGCGGGCGCGGAGCTTGCCGGCGTTGTGTCCGCGGTCTGCTCGCGGTTGCGCGTCCGTGCGGTCCGCGTGCCGCGGCCTGCGTTACGGGACGGCACCACCGCTCTGCGCACGATCGGGCTCGGCGCCGTCACGGTGACGGCCGGGATCTCCGTCGACGATTTGTCTTGCGCAGGTGCTTGCGCGAACGCGGGGGAAGCGGCGGCGCCGAGCAGGAGCAGGCTTGCTCCGCCAAGACGCTGCGCGCGTCGCAATTGAAATGACATGGTCCTGATTCCAGTCAGGCGCCGTCCGGAAGATGCTTGCTGATCGGAGGCGGCCTGCCGTCGCGGTACGACGGAATTCGACTTCAACGGATCCCAGGCCATCGCCTGAAAGCGGCGAGGCTGGGTGTGATCAAGCGTTGGAGGTCAGGACGCGGGAGGCGCGCGCGGCTGGAACGCCGTGCCGGCCGATTTCAGATGGATGAATTCGGCATCGGTGGTGCGGTAGAGCAGGTCGATCGCCTGCGGCAGCTGCAGCAGAGGCGGCGTCGCGAACAGGATCGTGCCCGCCATCGCGACCAATGCGCAGATCGCGCAATTGTCCTCGCCCGGCTGCTCGCGGTCGGGGCTCGCGGGCGATTGCTTCTGGACCGCGGCGCGCTCGACCGCAGCAACGCTCCTGACGCCGTTCTTGGCGCCGTCGGTCTGCTGCAGCGTGGCTTGGGCCAGCGGAGCAGCCTGCGCGAACCAATGGCTGTGGCCGAACGTCAGCGCGAACTGCACCAGCATCGCGAAGATCGCGAGCCGGGCGCCGTGCCTGATATTCGACCGGAACCACTTCATCTGGAAACGCCACCCCACATCGCGAGGCACCGATCCCCTCGGCATTCTGCGATGTTATAATGTAACATCGCAGGAACGGCCGGCTTATGTCAACGGCGGTCAGGCGATCTCGCGCGGGTGGCCGCGCGATGTGTCGTCCGGGCAACTCAAGCTTAATGAGCTGAAGTCGAACCGCCGAGTGCGGGCTACATCGGTGCTCTCTCCGTTCCCTCCCCCCTTGTGGGGGAGGGGCAGGGAGGGGGGCCCACACGGGGACTCTTTCCGTCGCGCACCTGCACGCGATGTATCGCTAACAATCGGCAGCTTTTCCTGGGCCACCCCTCTCCCTAGCCCTCCCCCACAAGGGGGAAGGGAACGCACCGCCGTCGCAGCGCTAGGCGAGTCTCATCTCGTTGCGCCCTAAGAGCTCACCGCCCTTCGCGCACCCACGTCGCGGCAAACGCCCCGAGCAGCAGCAGAAGGCCGATCAGGCCGGCAAAGATCGGCAGCACGCCGACGCCCTTGACGACGCTGGCATCGCGCATCCGCACGCCCATCCAGCCGTCGCCGGCGAAGACGCTGGCCGAACGCACCGGCAGGATGCGCGGCAGCTCGACGCTGGCACTGTTCGCCACGCGCACGGCGCTGCCGCCGGTTGCCTGCGTCAGCGGTTTCAAGGTCTCGACCGTGGAGGTGACCTCCGAAAACTCCTTCGGATTGGTCGGGCCGACATTGATCAGCGCCTTCAGCGTGCCGTCGGTGGCTTGCCACAGCCCGAGCTCGCTCGCCGGCAGGTTGGCGCGCCATTCGCCGGGCTCGCCGGGGCTCAGCGTCAAATCGCGCGACACGCCGGACGGCGAGGTCACGCTCACCGGCTGGACGCTGTCCGCCATGGTCTGGCGCACCACGACGAGATCCTTGCCTTGCACCTGGAGACGCAGCGCCTCCTCGTCGAGGTCGGGCTGCTTCATCAGCCAGTGCGACATCCGCCTGAGCAGGTCGAGATGCGGCCCGCCGCCCTCATAGCCGCGCGCCCACAGCCAGATGTGGTCGGAGAGCAGAAGCGCGACGCGGCCCTCGCCGAAGCGCGACAGGAACAGAAGCGGCTTGCCGTCCGCCCCCGTCATCACCGGCGGGTTGACGGAATTGCGGGTGTCGACGGTGCGGAAGAACCGGCTCCAGCGCGGCGGCTCGGAGGCCGAGCCCTCCAGGGCGCGCGTGACGGGATGGCGTTTGCCGATGTCCGACAGATGCGCATAGAACGGCTTCTCGGTCACGCCGACCGGCTCGGCCGGCAGCACCGAATCCAGGGGCGTGCGCCAGATGCTGGTGTTGGAGGCGTAGTCGGGGCCGGCCGAGACCAGCACGGCACCGCCCGAGCGCACATAGCGCGCGATGTTGTCGAAATAGGCGATCGGCAGCACGCCCTGGCGGGCATAGCGGTCGAAGATGATCAGCTGGAATTCGTTGATCTTCTGCTGGAACAATTCGCGGGTCGGAAACGCGATCAGCGACAATTCGTTGATCGGCGTGCCGTCCTGCTTTTCCGGCGGACGCAGAATGGTGAAATGCACGAGATCGACGCTGGCGTCGGACTTCAGCAGGTTGCGCCAGGTGCGCTCGCCGGAATGCGGCTCGCCCGAGACCAGCAGCACGCGCAGCTTGTCGCGCACGCCGTCGATGGCGACGACGGCGCGGTTGTTCACCGGCGTCAGCTCTCTCTCCAGCGGCGAGGCCTCGATCTCGACGATGTTCGGGCCGGCGTGCTTGATGTCGACGTCGACGCTCGCGCTCTGGCCGCTCGAGAGCGTGCGCTCGTTGATGACCTCGCCGTCCCTGCGGATCGTGACCTTGGCGCGCTCGCCCGTCACACCCTGGTCGTCGAGGCGGTAGGAGATGGTCTGGGTCTGGCCGACGATGCCGAAGCGCGGCGCGGCCGTGATCGCGATGCGCCGATCGCGCTCGTCCTTTTGGCCGGTGATCAGCGCATGCACCGGCGCCTGGAAGCCGAGCGCGGCGGCGTTCGCCGGAATGTCGTGGACCCGGCCGTCGGTGATCAGGAAGGCGCCGGCGACGCGGTCGACCGGCACGTCCGACAATGCCGAGGCGAGCGCGCCGAACAGTTTTGTGCCGTCGGTCTCGCCGTCGGCCTGCCCGGCATCGACGACACGCACCTCGAGCCCCTTGATCTTCTTCAGATTGTCGACCAGCGCTTCCTGCGCCTGCGCGGCCTCGCGGTTGCGGCTGCCGAAATTCTGGCTCGGGCTCTTGTCGACGACGATGGCTGCGACCGAGGTGAGGGGCTCGCGGTCCTCGCGGGTGAAGGAGGGGTTGGCGAGCGCGAGCAGGAAGAGCGCCAGCGCGGCCACGCGCACGGCGGCGCCGCGCGCACGTGCCACCAGCAGCACGATCGCAATGACGACGATCGCGGCGAGCGCGATCCACAGCACGATCGTGGGGACAAGCGGCGTGAATGCGATGCCGTAGTTCATCTCAATCCTATTGTCCCAGCCGTTCGATCAGGGCCGGTGCGTGCACCTGGTCGGCCTTGTAGTTGCCGGTCAGCGTGTACATCACGATGTTGGCGCCGGCGCGGTAGGCGAATTCGCGCTGGCGGGTGTCGCCGCCGGTCACCGGCAGCATGGCCTGGCCGTCGGGCCGTACGGCCCAGGCGCCGGCAAGATCGTTCGAGGTGATGATGATCGGCGAGACGCCGTCGCCGCCGCGCGCCGGCCGCTGCGCGTTGTCCTCGTCCTCGTCTTCGCGCGGCAGGGTCTCGACCCAGGTCTGTCCGGTGACGAAGCGGCCGGGGAAGTCGCGGAGCAGATAGAAGGTCTTGGTCAGCACGTGCTCGCGCGGCACCGGCTCGAGCTCGGGCACGTCGAGCGAGGACAGGATCTCGCGCAGCGTCTGCATGCCCGGGGTCTGCGCAGCGCCGTTGGCGCCGGGCGGCGCTTCGATCGCGTCGCGGGTGTCGAACAGCACGGTGCCGCCCTGCTTCATGTAGGCGTCGATCTTGTTGATGGCGTCCTGCGGCGGCTTGGGCGCGCCCGGCACGATCGGCCAGTAGATCAGCGGGAAGAAGGCGAGCTCGTCGCGCGCGGGATCGATCCCGACGGGGTCGCCGGCCTCGAGCGCGGTGCGCTGCACCAAGAACAGCGTCAGTCCGGACATGCCGGCCTTGACGATGGAATCGACGTCGGCATTGCCTGTCACGACATAGGCGAGGCGGGTCTGCGCCGTCGCTCTCATCGCGAAATCGTCCGCGGCGCTGTCGGCGCGTGACGGCGTCGGCGAGAGCGAGACGAGGCCCGCGAACACGAGGCCAAGGACGATCATGGCGGGCGCGGCGCGGCGGCGCAGCAGCGCGGCTAGTCCGCCGCCGAGCACCGCGACGATGATGGCGTCGATCAGGAACAGCGCGAGCGCCGTCGACAGCAGCCAGCCGCGCAGATCCCGCGGCTCGGCATTGGTGTAGGTGGCGTGCCGGGCGCGCAGGCTCGCGGTGTTGAGGGCCGCGATGCGGTCGGCGGCAGCAAGCGTGTTCACGGCGAGCGGTCCTTCGGCCGGCCCATAGAAGCCCGGCGGATGATCTGATGTGGCGCGGTCGCGGTAGTCCGCGGGCAGGGGCTTTGCAGTCACCGGCGGCGGGCCGAACGCACCAAAGCCGTCGAGGATGTGCAGCGGCGCCACCGTTTCAATGGTCGCTTCGCCGGCGACGCCTGCGCCGGGCTTGGACGTGTAGCCGGACATGTCGACCACCCGCCGCAGCATCTCGACGAAGGTGCCCGACATCGGCAGGTCAGACCAGCGCATGTCGGCGCTGACATGGAACAGGCTGACCAGCCCCTTGCCGCGATGCTCGCCGGTGACCAGCGGCGTGCCGTCTTCCAGCGAGGCCCAGCTCTTGGTGGCGAGCACCGCGTCGGGCTCGGCCAGCACTTGGCGGCTCACGGTGACGTCCTTGGGGACCGCGACGCCGGCGAACGGGCCATCGCCGGCGAAGGAAGCCAGATGCTGCGGCTTCTCCCAGGTCAGGCTGCCGCCGAGCGTGCGGCCGCCCTTGCGCAGCTTGACCGGCACGAGGTCGTCCTCGGCCTGCGCCAGGCGGGGCCCAGCGAACCGCACCAGCACGCCGCCCTGGTCGATCCAGGCATTGAGGCGCTCGCGCAGCTCCGGCGCGATGGTGCCGACATCGGCGAGGATGATCATCGGCAGCTTCTGATCGAGGAATTGCGTGATGCCCTGCTGCGGCGAGCCCTTGTCGGCGAGCCTGACGTCGGCGAACGGCGCCAGCGCGCGGGTGAGATAGAAGGTCGGCGCCAGCAGCGGCTGCGCGGTCTCGCTGGTCGAGCCCGAGACGATGCCGATGGCGCGGCGGCGCCAGCGCTTGTCGAGCAGCTGCACCGCGCCGGCGGAGCGCTCGCCCGAGATTTCGAGCCGGGTGATGTCGTTGCGCAGCTCGACCGGCAGATCGAACGCGGCGTCGGTCTCCTTGTCCTGCGGGCCGAACGAGAAGCGCGCCTCGCCGATCGGCGAGGCCTTCTGGTCCAGCGCGCGCACGGTGCCGACCGCGATGCCGCTGTCGGTGCGCAGCACCTTCACCGTCATCCTGGCGGCGGCGTTCTCGGCCGCAACCAGCGCCAGCGGCGCGGAGGTGCCGCCTTCGAAGATGGTCAGGCTGCGCTCGCCGATGGTCTTGCCGAGGCCGGCCACGAAGTCCTCGCCGCGGCCGGTATCGACGCCGTCGGACAGCCAGGCAATCTCGCAATCGCCGGTCGCTTTGAGGAAACGGTCGACCGCAGCCAGCGTCTCGACGCGGTCGATCGAATAGGGCTTTGGCGCGAGCTGGCGCAGCGCGACGCGGGCCGCACCCGCCGGCATCAGCGTGATGTCGCGGTTCGGCTCGGACAGCGGCACCAGCGCGATGGCGCGGCGGTCGTTGTCCGCATTGGCGATCAGCTCGTCGGCGGCCCTGATCCTGACGTC
Source organism: Bradyrhizobium sp. UNPF46 (assembly GCF_006658625.1). Classification (NCBI taxonomy): domain Bacteria; kingdom Pseudomonadati; phylum Pseudomonadota; class Alphaproteobacteria; order Hyphomicrobiales; family Nitrobacteraceae; genus Bradyrhizobium; species Bradyrhizobium sp. UNPF46. The sequence continues at coordinate 108,214 of NZ_LFJB01000060.1, read as the reverse complement.
CCAGTGCGAGGCTGCGCTCCAGCCGTCGTCGAGCATGATCATGAGCGGCGCCTTGCTGCCGGCTGCGCCGACTTGCGGATTCCAGATCGGGCCGGCGGCGGCGAAGATGACGAGCGCTGCGGCGAGCAGGCGGAGCGCGGTCAGCCACCACGGCGTTCGCGACGGCGTCTCCTCGCGCGGGGCGATGTCGAACAACAGGCGCGTCGGCGGAAACTCGATGCGGCGCGGCCGCGGTGGCATCACGCGGAGCAGCCACCACAGCACCGGCAGGCTGACGAGGCCGATCAGGAGCAGCGGTTCGGTGAAGGCGAGCGGCAATCCCATCATGCGGCCGGCCCCGCCTTGATCGTGGTGGTGCGGGCGCCCGACTTGCTCACCTGCATGCCGGCATGCAGGAACAGTAGAAGCTCCGCCGCGGAGCGGTCGGTGGCGTGCATGGTGAACAGCCAGTCGAGCTTGCTCGTCTCGGCGCGGATCTGGTCGCGGTGCAGTGCGAGCCGCGCGGTGTAATCCTGCGCCCAGCTCTCGGCGCGGCCGGCGGTGATCACGCCGAAGCCCTCGGGCTCGACGAACTCGACGCGGCCGGAATAGGGGAACGATTCTTCGGCGGGATCGACGACCTGCACCAGCGTGCCGTGCGCGCCGGAGCCGGAGAGTCCCGCGAGCGTCGTCCTGATCTCGGAGATCGGCGACCAGAAATCCGACAGCACGATGATCTCGGCGAGCGCGGAAGGCACGAAGGACGGCGGCAGGCTCAATCGGTCGGCATCGTCATGCAGCATCGCCTGCGCCATCTTGTCGATGACGCTGCGGCTCGCCGTCGGCGCCATCAACCCGGGAATCCCGACGCGTTCGCCACCGGAGACCAGCAGCTCGGCCAGCGCAAAGGCGACGATCAGCGTGCGTTCCAGCTTGGACTCACGCGCGGTCTTCGAGGCGAATGCCATCGAGGGCGAGCGGTCCGGCCAGATCCAGACCGTGTGCGAGGCTTCCCATTCGAGCTCGCGGACATAGAGATGGTCGTCGCGCGCCGAACGGCGCCAGTCGACGTTCTGCGCCGGCTCACCGGAAACGAAGCGGCGGTATTGCCAGAAATTCTCGCCGGAGCCGGCGCGGCGCCGTCCATGCAGGCCGTGGATGACGTTGGCGGCGATGCGGCGGGCCTCGAGCACCAGGCGCGGCAAGGAGGCTGCGAGCGTACGGCTTTCGCCATCGGCACGTCGGATCGCGATGATCTCCTTCGCCGTGTGCCCGGTCTCTGCGGCCATCAACCGATCCGTGTCTTGAGCTGCTTGATCACGTCCGGAATCGTGCGCCCCTCGGCGCGGGCCTGGAACGTCAGCGCCATGCGGTGCTTCAGCACGGGCTCTGCGAGGTCGAGCACGTCGTCGATCGAGGGCGCGAGGCGCCCGTCGATCAGCGCACGCGCGCGCACCGCCAGCATGAGGGATTGGCTGGCGCGCGGGCCGGGGCCCCAGGCGATGAACTTGCCGGCTTCGCCGGCGTCCGGACCCGGGCGGGCCGAGCGCACCAGCGACAGGATGGCTTCGACCACGGAATCGCCGACCGGCAGGCGGCGGATCAGCCGCTGCGCGGTGATCAGCGCGTCCGCCGTCATCGCGCCCTTGGCGAGCGTCTCCTCCGCGCCGGTGGTCTCGAACAGGATACGGCGTTCGGCGTCGCGATCGGGATAGTCGACGTCGATTTCCATCAGGAAGCGGTCGAGCTGCGCTTCGGGCAGCGGGTAGGTGCCTTCCTGCTCCAGCGGGTTTTGCGTGGCCAGCACGTGGAAGGGCTTTGGCAGATCGTGGCGCGCGCCGGCGACGGTGATGTGCTGCTCCTGCATCGCCTGCAGCAGAGCCGATTGCGTGCGCGGTGAGGCGCGGTTGATCTCGTCGGCCATCAGCAGCTGGGCGAACACCGGACCCGAAATGAAGCGGAAGGCGCGCTTGCCCGCGGTGCTCTCGTCCAGCACCTCGGCGCCGAGAATGTCCGACGGCATCAGATCCGGCGTGAACTGGATGCGCTTGGCATCGAGGCCGAGCGTGACGCCGAGCGTCTCGACCAGCTTGGTCTTGGCAAGGCCGGGCACGCCGATCAGCAGCGCATGTCCGCCGGAGAGGATGGTGACCAGCGTATTCTCGATCACCCGATCCTGGCCGAAGATGATGGACGCGATCGCATCCTTCGCAGCGCGAACCTGGCTCGACACCTGCTCGGCCGAACGGACGATCCCGTCCTCGAGTTTCTCGACACTCTCCGCCATCCGTTCGCTCCTTAAAGCCCGCCATGCGGCCTGGGCCGTCATGTCACCACATCGCGCAGGTCATCATTTCAGCTCATGGGCCTTATGCTAGACTTGCAGGAAGGCCATGTATTCGTTGAATTAACCTATCCCCACCTTATCGGCTTCGGGTTATGTACGGCATCACGAAGTGGCGACTTCCACACCGGGCTAATCCGGGGTGGAACCGTTGACCCGATTACAACGTAGACCTGCACCAATCGTGCCAAGGACAAAGTCAGGGCAAACCATGGCGAACCAAGGGCAGAGCGCCGATCGCGGCCTCGAGGGGCTGACGGTCGCTGCCAAGAATGCTGCCAACGCCGAGGGCGGGAAGAAAGGCCTGCCGCCGGTACATCTGTGGAATCCGCCGTTTTGCGGCGATCTCGACATCCGAATCGCCTCCGATGGTACTTGGTTCTACTTGGGGACGCCAATCGGACGTCCGGCGCTGGTGCGGCTGTTCTCGACCATCCTCAAGCGCGAGGGCGACAAGCATTTCCTGGTCACGCCGGTGGAGAAGGTCGGCATCCGCGTCGATGACGCGCCCTTCATGGCGGTCGAGATGCAGAAGGACGGCGAGGGGAAGCATCGCGTGCTGCGCTTCCGCACCAATGTCGACGATTGGGTGACCTGCGATGCCGCGCACCGGCTGCGCTTCGAGCAGGCCGCGGACGGCGGGCTGACGCCGTACTTGCACGTCCGTGCCGATCTCTGGGCCAAGGTCACACGGGCGCTCTATTACGATCTGGTTGACATGGGCGAGGAGCGGATGGTCGATGGCCAGCCGATGTTCGGCGTCGAATCGTCAGGCGAATTCTTCGCCATGGCCGATGCGGAGCAGGTGAGGGCCGCGCTTTGAACAAGCCTATCCTGAAGAGTGATCCGGTTGCGCTCGGCGCGGCGGATTTCTTCGCCCGCTCGAAGGCGAAGCTCGGCTTCGACGTGCCGGCCGGCCTCTACGATCCCAACATCATTCCCGCCTCGGGCGATCCCGGCACCGACAAGATGCTCGAGATCGTCGCGCGCGAGCAGCCGGTGCGCCCGGCGGCTGTCCTGATCGCCGTGGTCGACCATCCCGAGCCCACGATTTTGCTGACGCAGCGTTCGGCGCATCTGAACGACCATGCCGGCCAAATCGCCTTTCCCGGCGGCAAGATCGACGCGACCGATTCCTCGCCGCTCGACGCGGCGCTGCGCGAGGCCGAGGAGGAGGTCGGGCTCTCCAGGGATTTCGTCGAGCCGATCGGTTATCTCGATCTCTACGGCACCGCGTTCGGCTTCCGCATCCTGCCGACGGTCGCGCGGGTGCGGCCGGGCTTTTCGCTCACCATCAACCAATCCGAGGTTGATGACGCCTTCGAGGTGCCGCTATCCTTCCTGATGAACCCGGTGAACCATCAGGTGCACAGCAAGGAATTCCGCGGCATGGAGCGGTTCTACTACGCCATGCCGTTTGCGGAACGTTACATCTGGGGCGCGACGGCCGGAATGCTGCGTGTGCTGTATGAGCGGATCTATTCATCATGATCCGGCCGGTTCTGACCGAGATCGGAATCTTCCTCATTCCCTTTGCCGTCTATGCGCTGTTCCTGGCCGCCACGCGGTCCGGCCTGTTCGCACGTTCGTCCTGGCCAGTCACCATCGTCGCGCGCCTTGTCCTGGCTGCGCTCGTGCTTGTCATCGCGGGGCTGATCGGCTTTGCGCATTTCTCCGGCGCCGCCCCGGATTCGACCTACGTTCCCGCCCATATCGAGAACGGCAGGCTGGTGCCGGGCGTGGAGAAATAGGGACAGCACGATGAGCGCGGAGCCGATACTTGCGCCGATTCTTGCCGATGCCCCCTGGCTGACCGCAGGCGGGACCGCGCGCGTCCTGGCGCTGCTCAATGCCGGCGGCGAGGAGGCGCGGGTGGTCGGCGGCGCCGTGCGCAACGCGCTGCTCGGTCTCAAACCCGGCGACATCGACATCGCAACCACGGCGCGGCCCGAGGAGGTGATCCGGCGCGCCAAGGCCGCCGGCATCAAGAGCGTGCCGACCGGCATCGATCACGGCACCGTCACGCTGGTCATCGACAGCCATCCCTATGAGGTCACGACGCTGCGCGAGGACACCGAAACCTTCGGCCGCAAGGCCAAGGTCGCGTTCGGCCGCGACTGGGTGAAGGATGCCGAGCGGCGCGACTTCACCATGAACGGCCTGTCGGTCGACGCGCGCGGCGTCGTCTACGATCATGTCGGCGGTATTGCCGATGCGAAAGCGCGCCGCGTGCGCTTCATCGGCGATCCCGACCAGCGCATCGCCGAGGATTATCTGCGCATCCTGCGCTTCTTCCGCATCCACGCCGCCTTCGGCGCCGGCGATCCCGACCGCGACGGCACTCTCGCCTGCATCCGCGGACGCGCCGGCCTTGCCAGCTTGTCGGCCGAGCGGGTGCGGATGGAGATGCTGAAGCTGCTGGTGACATCGGGCGCATCCGCGGCCGCGCTGGCCATGGCCGAGGGCGGCTTGCTGCAGGCGCTGGTCGGCGGCGTCGTCTACACCGGGCCGCTGACGACGATGATCGCGATCGAGCGCGAGCTCGGCCTCACCGCGAGCAGCACGCGGCGCCTCGCCGCGCTGACCGTCGCCGTAACTGAAGATGCCAAGCGCGTCGCCGCGCGCCTGCGGCTCTCAAATGCCGAGACCAAGGCGCTGGATTCGATGGGCCACCGCTGGTGGCGCCTCGCCGCCAAGGACGAGGCCAATGCGCGGCGGCTGCTCTACCGGCTCGGGCCTGAGCGCTATCACGATCGCGTGTTGCTTGGCTGGGCGAGGAGCGGCGGCGATGTCACTTCAACGCACTGGCGTGCGCTTGCCGAGCTGCCGCAGCGCTGGATTGCGCCGAAATTTCCGCTGAAGGCCGCCGACTTCATCGCGCGCGGCCTCGCCGAAGGGCCCGCGCTCGGACACGTGTTGACGCTCGCCGAGGACGCTTGGCTTGCGGCGGATTTTCCACTGGAGGAAGCCGCGCTCGCTGCCATCGCCGACCAAGCTGCGGCACGCGTCAGCCGCGACGGAAAATCGTGACCACCGCCTCAGGCTTCGCCGGCATCTCGATACTTCAGCTCCCGCCGTTCGCCAATCATGTACCGGCTTGGTTCGTTCCCATGCGATATTGCGTCGGTGAGCAGCCGAACTGGGCGCGGAAGCGGCGATTGAAGTAAGTCACTTCATTGAAGCCGCAGACGAAGGCGATGTCACTGACCTTGGTGCCATCGTAGCGAACGTCAGACAGCATCGCCCGTGCCTTCTGCAACCGCAGTTCAAGGACACGCTCGGAGAATGTCGAGCCGCTTTCAAGCAGTAGGTCGCTCACATAGCGACGGGACAGGTTGAGGGCGGCCGCGATGGTCGTGATCGACAGAGACGGCTCGGCGAAGCGCTTCTCGATGATCGCGATCAGCTCGCGCTGCCGCGCCGCGCGCAAGCCGCGTTCCGCGGCGACCTCCCCGACCTCACCACCCGCGCCGAGCGCCAGCGCGATCAAATCCCCGAGCATGGCCTGCGCGTGACGTGTCAACTCCTGGTCCTCGCAGACTTCATCGGCATCAAGGAGAAAATCGACGGTGCGATCGAGATGTCTAACCGCCCGATTGGCGGGGTCGAGCAACATCGCCGGACGACGATCGGCATGCGGAACGAGCTTCAGAATATGCGCACGAGGTATGGACGCCAGATTCCAGGCCGTAAGTCCGTTTGTGAAGCTCGAGACCGGTTGGGCGACGTTGAAGGCGACCACGCTTCCCTGTTTCAGCTCAAACCCTTGGTTTCCCACCGTCCAAAATTGCGGCTGGGGGCTGCGATAGAAGCCGACAAGAATGTCGTCGCGATCATTGGCCACGTGCTTGCGCGTGCGCACGTAATGCTCGGTCGTCGTGGCAAACCGGCTGACGCTCAGTTCGCCAAGAAGGACATTCTTCGACGCGGTATAGAATGGCTTATCGTCGGCGTGCTTCATCTCCGCCTTGCCGAGTTGCTCCATCCATATGTCGTGCCAGAGGCGGAATCGGGCCTTGTCGTTCAGGTGGGATGGAAGCTGGTCCGACGAAAATTCAATCTTCGGCATATCCGTCCAAAATCCTCGCGTGCCGGTTCCCATTGCTATCATGAGGCTGCGCGAATGGCATCCACCGCCAGTCCACCGACGTGATGCAAAAGCGGACCGCCGTGCATTCCAGGCCAAGTTCTGTGCCGGATAGGTCAAGTCTGCTGCTGTCGAGCGTTGCGCCGAAACCACATTCGCCAGCGATCCCGGTGCCTTACCGTTTCGATCAACCCCAGCGCCTTCGCGGACAAGACGACGTGGGCGCCACCCGGTAGTGATTCCGGACGAGGAACTTTCTGGGAATGCCAAACATGAGAAAATTGATCGCGGCCGGACTTGCCGTCTCAGCCATGATGCTGTCGCCGGCATCGGCTGCCGACCTGACGGTGAAGGCAAAGCCCGTCCCGGTCTATGACTGGACGGGATTTTACGCCGGTGTGAACGTCGGCTATGGCTGGGCCGATCGCGACCTGAGTTTTGCCCCGAACGACGACGCCACCCGTCTCTGGTCTCTTTTTGACGGCATCCCGCCACCCGCGTCGTTCAAGACCTCGGGTGCGCTCGGCGGATTGCAGTTCGGCTACAACCGACAGCTCGACAAGGGCTGGCTCGTCGGCCTCGAGGCCGATTTCAACTGGTCCGGTATCAAAGGCTCAGGCATCAGTTCCGGTGTCATGCCCCCCGTGCCGATTCCAGGTCCATACTCGGCACCCTTTGACGAGCGTATCGACTGGTTCGGCACTGTGCGAGCTCGCCTCGGCTACCTGCCGACCAGCACGCTGTTGACCTATGTCACCGGTGGTCTGGCCTACGGTCAGGTCACGCGCAGCGGACGTTACATCAACAACAGCACAGTTGGTTTCACAGGCAATGGACTGCCCGACAACACCGGCTTCACCTGCGCGAGCGGGGCCACCTGCTTTTCCGGAATGTCGCGCGGCGTAACTGCGGGTTGGACGCTGGGCGGTGGATTTGAATACGCTCTCGGAGAGCGCGTCACCCTCAAGGCCGAATATCTCTACGTAAGCCTTGTTGGGAAGAAGATCACCGAAACGGCTCTGGCGGTCTTCATTCCCGGCGAAACGCCGGCCTCGATCAGCGCCAATGCCGGCCACGCCACCTTCAACACCGCGCGCGTCGGTATCAATTATCACTTCTAGAGCCGGTTCTGATTGAATCAGGACCCGGCTCCTTGCGGTCTCCCCGTCGTCCCGAAGCAAAGAGGTGATCGCAGGCGCTGGTCCGCCAGTGATCACCAACCGCTCAACATGTGTTGACATCGCCCGAGGACGCTTGGCTTGCGGCGAATTTTCCCTTAGAGGAAGCCGCGCTCGCTTCCATCGCCGATCAAGCTGCGGCCCGCATCAGCCGCGACGAGAGAACGTGACCATCGTCTCAGCCTTCGCCGACATCTCGATCTTTCAGCTTCTGCTGGTCGCGTTGATGGCGTTGTTTGCTTCGATCATCGGTGGTCTCGCCGGCTACGGCACCGGCGCGCTGATGCCGCTGGTGCTGGTGCCGCTGGTCGGCGCCGAGCCGGTGGTGCCGATCATCGCGATCTCGGCCATCTTCACCAATTGCAGCCGCGCGGTTGCCTACCTGCGCTACGCCGACCGCCGCCGCGCGCTGATCGTGCTCGCCTGTGCCGCGCTGACGACCGCACTCGGCGCCTACGGCTACACGCGGCTGACCAATGCCGGCGCCGCCCTCGTGATCGGCACCATGCTGATCCTGAGCGTGCCGTTGCGCCGCGTGCTCCGCCGCCGAAGCGTGCGGATCGGCGATGGCGGCCTTGCCGCCGGGTCCGTCGGCTACGGCGTGCTGGTCGGCGGCACCTCCGGCTCCGGCGTCATCCTGCTCTCGCTGTTGATGGCCGCGGGCCTCGAGGGCGCCGCCGTGATCGCGACCGACGCCATGATCTCGCTCGGCACCGGCCTCATCAAGATCTCGGTGTTCGGGCTCGCCGGTGCCGTCACGGCGCAGGTGCTTGCCTTCGCGCTGCTGATCGGAGGGATCGCGATCCCCGGCGCCTTCCTCGCAAAGGCTTTCGTCGAGCGGATGCCGGTGCACATCCACACCGCGATCCTGGATGTCGCGGTGATCACGGGCGGGCTGGTGATGATCTCGGCGGCGGCGAGGCAGCTCCTCGGGTAGGTGCTTCCGGCCTACTCCGCCTTGTTTGCACCCACGGGCTCCGCGGCGACCGGAGCACTGCTTGCCCAGGTGAGCAGCGCGTCGATCGCAGGGAATGGAGCCTGGCTCCACTCCGTCAGAGCATACTCGACCTTCGGGGGCACCTGATGATGTACGATAAGTCGGACGATCATGCTCGAGCAAGGCTCGTGCGCAGGCGCTTTAGCCGTGCCTACTCTTCGTCATCGTCGTCGTCGTCCTCGTCTTCATCCTCTTCCTCTTCCTCTTCCACTTGCACAAGCACGGCAAGCGGCAGCGTCTCGCGGAACAGGTCGCCTTCCATACCCATCCAGAGGCAGAGCGCCTCGTCCTGCTTGACTTCCGCAACCGTCAGCGGCTGGCCGCCCGATTTCAACATCACGACGTCGCCGGCTTTCAATTCCATGGAGTGCTCCTCTCGAATGATCGACCCGGAGGAACCTAGCAAGCGGTCATGACATCCCGATCACGCCGCCGGCCGCGTCGGGCTCCGCCGCCAGCATGCCGCAGCTAGCTGTTCGTCAGCAGCAGAAGATGCGGCACCGCCTCGGTGTCGGGGGCCGCGCCCAGGCGTTGGTAGAATTGCATGGCCGACGCGTTGTGCTTCCAGACATCCCAGCCGAGTTTCGTGACACCTTGGCCGGAGGCCCACTCCTTCGCCTTCATCATCAAGGCCTTGCCGACGCCTTTCCTGCGCGCGTCGGCATGCACTGCGATGTCGCTGATGTAGAGGCCTGCCTGAGCGCTGTAGAGCTCGTGGGTCAGGATCCAGGCGATCATGCCCACGACGCGATCTTCGAGCAGCGCGACAAAGAGGTGCATCGGCGCGTGCTCGCGGACATAGAAGGCGACATAGCGGTCGAGCGTCAGGGGTGGCGGCGGCTCTTCGATATGGGCCGCCAATGTCTCCGCGAGGCTACGGACGGTGGCATAATCGCTCGCCTGAGCTCTCCGGATGCTCAATGCTTCCCTCACGATACCGTGCCCTCCCTTGCGCCTTGCTTGAATCTTCCGCGGGTGCTGAAAGCATCCGCAGGGTCATCTACGTGCAAGGTCGAGCGGTCGTTACGTCAGCAGGTGGAATAATTTGTGACGCTCGATGCCGCACCCGCTGTCCTGATCCCGGGCCTGCCAAAGCGGGCATCAGGAAGTAGGGACGACGGTGCGGACTTGCGTGCCGTTCTAGGTGCGCTCGCTCATGATCGGCTGGTTCGGCAGGCATTGGTTGCTGAAGTAGCCGACGGCGCCACGAACGAGCGGAACATGGCAGACGAACCCGGTCGGCCGGTAACGCACCCTGATCCGGTCCAGCTGTGACATGGTCAGCGTCATGAACGCGTCGAGCCGGCGGGCCTGAAGCTGCAACCTGTGCTCGGTGCTGTCCCGCGGCTTCATGCTGTCGGGCTTGCGGTCATCGCCAACCATCACCTGGGCCTGCAGCGGGTTCAACTCGCCCCGGAGCACCTCGAAGCAATGGTGCATCACCAGGACGTGGTGCTTGGCGCTCCACCAGTTGATGGTCACGACCTTCTGCAACGGATCGATCGCGCCGTCGGCGCGCCGCGCACAGAGTTCGACATAGGATTTCAGCCCATTGGCCGTCGGGTCGTTGCAGAGTTCCTCGCTTGGGCGCTTCGCCTCGCCGCCGTTGTAGACGGCTCCCTTGAACTGCGGGAGATTGGCTTCGGCGTCGCAATCGAAATTGTACTTGGTGAGCAGCGTCGCCGTCAGGGGATCCTGGTCGAGGGTGCGCTCCGAGGCCGCGTCGCGTCCGAGATCGCTCGGCCAATCGATGTAGATCTCCGCCTTGCGTGCGAAGATGGCGCCGTTGCGCCGCAGGGCGGTGCGTGCCTTCCAATAATCCGGGAACGTCTCGAACGCCTTCGTGTCTACCGGGATGAAGGCTGGACCGGCCTGCGCCTTCAGCGAACCGAACTGTTCGGGCAGCATGGTCTCCTGCTGCGTCTGCACCTCGGCGAAAGCGTCCGAAATCTCGAGGAAGGTTCGCGTCGCCATGTCCATGTCGGACTTGGCCTGGTCACCCATCTTCTGGTCGTAGGAGCTCATGTACTGGAAGTATCCGCCGACCAGCCCGGTCAAAAGGGTGACGGCCGTCAGGCCCTTGGTGACCGACAGGCGGCTGTCCCAGAATTGAATCCTTTGCCATACGCCCGGGGCGTCGGCCGTCGGCTGTGTGCGCGCTGCTTGCTTCGGAAGGTCGTGCTCCATTGTCGCCTCCAACTCACCACGCCCCATGGCGGAAAGGCTACCGCAATCCCGGATTGCGGCTTGTGAAGCATTTCACGTCAAGTGAGGCAGGCGGGCTGCCGGAAATCGCGCAGGCCGAGCCGTGAGCGGCTGGCTATGGCTCAGGCAAAAATCCGTCCATCGCGGCTTTCGACGATGACATCATACCCCCGTTTTGCCCGACGGATCAAAGCCCGTTTCGTAAAATCAGCAAGCCCTTGATTCTGCTGGGGCCGTCTACTGTGCATGGGGTTGTTTTCGCGTTTTTTGTTTTGGACCCTGCTCAGGACCGGCCCGGCACCAGCTCGGTCAGCGAGCGGATGATGCGGTCGGGCTTGATCGTCGAGCCTTCCGGCAGGCCCTCGCCATGCACGTCGATCCAGATCGAGTAGATGCCGAGGCGCTGGGGCGTCACGACTTCCCATTCCAGATTGTCGCCGATCATCCAGGTGTCCGCAGGCGTGACGCCGAGCGCCTCCATCGCATGCAGATAGGCGCGCTCCTCGGGCTTGCCGAAACCGTGCTCGCCTTCGATCTGGATGTGGTGGAAGCGATGCGCCAGCTCGAAGCGCTCGACCTTGGCGCGCTGCATGTCGGCGGCGCCGTTGGTGACCAGCGCCAGCTTGATGCCGAGTGCCTTCAACTGGTCGATCGCTTCATGCGCGCCTGGGAAGACGAACATCTCCTCCTCGCGATAGGCGGTGAAGCGGTCGGCGAGGCGGATGGCGAGATCGTCCGGCAGGGCGCGATGGCCGGCGGCGGCGAGCGCGGCAAAGCCGCCCTTGACCGTGAGGTGCCGCGCCTCGGCAAGCCTCATCCGCCATGCAGCTTCCGCGTTCGCCCAGAAGTTTCGCGCGAAAGCGAGGACCGTGGTTGCGACCAGCTCGGGCGGCAGCGGCGCAAGCTCGTCGGCGAATTCCTTCGCAATCGTGTTCCAGGCGATCTCGGGCCGGCCATAGGCCGACAGGATGGTGTCGTCCATGTCGATCAGCATGGCGCGGGGGAGGGGCTTCGGGGCAGGCTTCATCGTCGTCACGGCCATTTCACCTCGGGCGGCATCGACGACAGGATCGAATCGACATTGCCGCCGGTCTTGAGCCCGAAGATGGTGCCGCGATCATAGAGCAGGTTGAACTCGACGTAGCGCCCGCGCCGGATCAACTGCTCCTCGCGGTCGGCCGCGGTCCAGGGGCTGGCGAAATTGCGCCTGACGATCTCGGGATAGATCTTCAGGAAGGCGCGGCCGACGTCCTTGGTGAAGGCGAGATCGGCCTCCCAGTCGCCACTGTCGTGCCAGTCGTAGAAGATGCCGCCGATGCCGCGCGCCTCTTTCCGGTGCGGCAGGTAGAAATACTCGTCGCACCACTTCTTGTACTTGTCGTAGTCGGCAACGCCGTTCGGACCGGTGCAGGCCTCCTTCATCGCGGCGTGGAAGGCGATGCTGTCGGCATCCTCCTGCGTGCGCCGTCGGTCGAGCACCGGCGTCAGATCGGCGCCGCCGCCGAACCAGGCTTTCGTGGTGACGACGAAGCGCGTGTTCATGTGCACGGCGGGTACGTTCGGATTGCGCATATGCGCGATCAGCGAGATGCCGGAGGCCCAGAATTTCGGATCGTCCGCGGCACCGGGAATCTGAGCCCGAAATTCGGGCGCGAACTCGCCGTGCACCGTCGAGCAATGCACGCCGACCTTCTCGAACAGCCGGCCGTGCATCATTGACATCACCCCGCCGCCGCCGGGCGCGCCGGTATGATCGGTGCGCTGCCAGGGCGTGCGCTTGAAGCGGCCGGCCTCGCCGGGATAGAGACTCTGCGGGGCGTCGTCCTCGAGCTTCTCGAAGCTCGCGCAGATGTCGTCGCGCAAGGCCTCGAACCAGGTGCGGGCGCGGGCCTTGCGGTCTTCGATCATCGACATGTCCATCTGCATTCGAGGGTCGCGTCCTATCTGATGCCGAGCGATTTATGCGTCTGCACGCTGAGCCGCCATTGCGGATGGCGCAGACAATAGTCGATCGCGCGCGCGGTATTCTCGATCACCCCGGGGCCGTCCATCGGCTGCAGCGAGAAGCGCTCGAAGGCGAGGTTTTCGAACGTCTCGGGCGCGGCGAGGGCCTGTGGATACACCAGCTTCAGCTCGTGGCCCTGACGCAGCACCAGCTCGCTGCCGCCCTTGGGGCTGACACAGATCCAGTCGAGCCCCTCGGGAGCTGCCATGGTGCCGTTGGTCTCGACGCCGATCTCGAAGCCGCGGGCATGGAGCGCCTCGATCAGCGCAGTGTCGACCTGGAGCAGCGGCTCGCCGCCGGTGAGCACCACGTAGCGGTTGGCGTCCGAGGCCGTCCACTGCGCGGCGATGGTATCGGCGAGCTCCGCGGCGGAGCCGTAGCGGCCGCCGAGGGTGCCGTCGGTTCCGACGAAATCCGTGTCGCAGAACTTGCAGGTGGCCTCGAGGCGGTCGGCCTCGCGCCCGCTCCAGAGGTTGCAGCCGGCAAAGCGGCAGAACACGGAGGCGCGCCCGGCATGGGCGCCTTCGCCTTGCAGGGTCAGGAAGATCTCCTTGACCGCGTAACTCAATGGTCTCTCCTCAACCTGTCAGCCTTGAACCTGTCAAACGTGCGGGTTCCGGGTCTGCCGCAGCGCCTCGCCCGCGGCCATCGCCGCCGACATGGCGACATTGAGCGACCGCAGCCCGGCCTTGATCGGGATCACCAGCCGCGCATCCGCGGCCTCGACCACCGCGTCGGTGACGCCGGCGCTCTCGCGCCCGAATAGCAGGATGTCCGACGTCTGGTAACGGAAATCGCGATAGTCGGTGGCGGCCTTGGTAGTGAACAGCAGCAGGCGGTAGCCATGGCCTGTGCGCCACTCCTCGAATTTCAGCCAAGAGTCATGCCTGACGATGCTGACATGGTCGAGGTAATCCATTCCCGCCCGGCGGAACGCGCGGTCGGAGACCGGGAACCCTGCCGGTTCGATGATATGGGCGGCCAATCCCAGGCAGGCGCAGAGCCTGAGAATCGTGCCGGTGTTCTGAGGGATGTCGGGCTGGAAAAGCGCTATCTGCATCGAGGCTGGCGGGTTGGTTGCTGGGCGGAAATGTCTCAATAAAACATCGCCTGCCCGGGAATTCGTGCATGGCACGCTCCCGCGCCGATAGCGGGCTTGCGCTCGCCCGGCAAGGGTGCCAATAGAACGATTCTGGACTGCTGTTTCGCCTGTTTAGAGGCGAATGAGCGAAGTTCTGCCGCCGCGGGGGGCCGCGGGCGCCGGCAGACTGTTCCGGGGACCTTGGGGGCTCCTGGAGCGGTTCCACCGGTGGCATAAGAAGAAAGGGTTGGAATCGTGACGACAGCGTCTTCGGCGGACCATCCGACACGCCGTGATTTCTTATTCGTTGCAACCGGGGCAGCTGCAGCAGTAGGGGGCGCAGCTGCGCTCTGGCCCTTCATCTCCCAAATGAATCCTGACGCCTCGACCATCGCCGCCGGTGCGCCGATCGAGGTCGATCTCAGCCCGGTCGCCGAAGGCCAGGACATCAAGGTGTTCTGGCGCGGCAAGCCGATCTACATCAGCCACCGCACCAAGAAGCAGATCGACGAGGCGCGCGCCGTCAACGTGGCGAGCCTGCCCGATCCTGAGACCGACGAGGCTCGGGTCAAGTCCGGCCACGAGCAATGGCTGGTCGTGATCGGCATCTGCACCCATCTCGGCTGCATCCCGATCGCCCATGAAGGCAATTACGACGGGTTCTTCTGCCCCTGCCATGGTTCGCAGTACGATTCGTCCGGCCGCATCCGCCAGGGGCCCGCGCCCGCGAACCTGCCTGTGCCGCCGTACCAGTTCGTTTCCGACACCAAAATCCAGATCGGCTGAGCCTCGGACCTTCATCCGAAGCTTCGCGCCGTCTCGTCGTATTATTTCCTCAGGATCGCATCATGAGCGGACCATCCGACTACCAGCCGAGCAATCCGGCCCTGCAATGGCTCGAGCGGCGCCTGCCGATCCTCGGCCTCATGCACTCTTCCTTCGTCGTCTATCCCACCCCGCGTAACCTGAATTATTGGTGGACCTTCGGCGCCATCCTCTCCTTCATGCTGGGGATGCAGATCCTGACCGGCGTGATCCTGGCGATGCACTACACGCCGCATGCCGACCTCGCCTTCAAGTCGGTCGAGCTGATCGTCCGTGACGTGAACTACGGCTGGCTGCTGCGCAACATGCACGCCTGCGGCGCGTCGATGTTCTTCTTCGCGGTCTACGTCCACATGCTGCGCGGCCTCTATTACGGCTCCTACAAGGAGCCGCGCGAGGTGCTGTGGATCCTCGGCGTCATCATCTACCTCCTGATGATGGCGACCGGCTTCATGGGCTACGTGCTCCCCTGGGGCCAGATGAGCTTCTGGGGCGCCACCGTCATCACCAATCTGTTCTCCGCCATTCCCTATTTCGGCGAGAGCATCGTGACGCTGCTCTGGGGCGGCTATTCGGTCGGCAACCCGACGCTGAACCGCTTCTTCTCGCTGCACTATCTGCTGCCGTTCCTGATCGCGGGCGTCGTCGTGCTCCACGTCTGGGCGCTGCACGTCGCCGGCCAGAACAATCCTGATGGTGTCGAGCCGAAGACGGAAAAGGACACGGTGCCGTTCACGCCGCACGCGACCATCAAGGATGGCTTCGGCGTTGCCTGCTTCCTGCTGCTCTACGCCTGGTTCATCTTCTACATGCCGAACTATCTCGGCGACGCCGACAACTACATTCCGGCGAACCCGGGCGTGACGCCGCCGCACATCGTGCCGGAATGGTATTACCTGCCGTTCTACGCGATCCTGCGCTCGATCCCGAACAAGCTCGCAGGCGTCATCGGGATGTTCTCGGCGATCATCATCCTGTGCTTCCTGCCCTGGCTCGACGCCGCGAAGACGAGGTCGTCGAAGTACCGCCCGCTGGCCAAGCAGTTCTTCTGGATCTTCGTCGTGGTCTGCATCCTGCTCGGCTATCTCGGCGCGCAACCGCCGGAAGGCATCTACGTGATCGCCGGCCGCGTCCTGACGGTCTGCTACTTCGCCTACTTCCTGATCGTGCTGCCGCTGCTCGCGCGGATCGAGAGGCCGCGACCGGTGCCGAACTCGATCTCGGAGGCGATTCTCGCCAAGGGCGGCAAGGCTGTTGCTTCCGTTGCGGTCATGCTCGTCGCCGCCGGCGCGCTGTTCCTCGGCAGCATGCAGGATGCCCGCGCCTCCGAAGGCAGCGACAAGCCGCCGGGGAACAAATGGTCGTTCTCGGGCCCGTTCGGCAAGTACGATCGCGGCGCGCTCCAGCGCGGCCTGAAGGTGTACAAAGAGGTCTGCGCCAGCTGCCACGGCCTGTCCTACATCGCCTTCCGCAACCTCGCCGAAGCCGGCGGACCCGGCTATTCCGTGGCCCAGGCGGCAGCGTTCGCCTCCGAGTACAAGGTCAAGGACGGCCCGAACGATGCGGGTGACATGTTCGAGCGTCCCGGCCGGCCGGCGGACTATTTCCCCTCGCCATTCCCGAACGAGCAGGCCGCTCGCGCGGCGAACGGCGGTGCGGCGCCGCCCGACCTGTCGCTGATCACCAAGGCGCGCTCCTACGGCCGCGGCTTCCCCTGGTTCATCTTCGACTTCTTCACCCAGTACCAGGAGCAGGGTCCGGATTACGTCTCGGCAGTGCTTCAGGGCTTTGACGATCACGTCCCCGAGGGCGTCACCATCCCGGAAGGCTCGTACTACAACAAGTACTTCCCGGGCCACGCCATCAAGATGCCGAAGCCGCTCAGCGACGGGCAGGTGACCTATGACGACGGCTCGCCGACCACGGTCGCGCAGTACGCCAAGGACGTCACCACGTTCCTGATGTGGACTGCCGAGCCGCACATGGAAGCGCGCAAGCGCCTCGGCTTCCAGGTCTTCGTGTTCCTGATCCTGTTCGCGGGCCTGATGTACTTCACCAAGAAGAAGGTCTGGGCCGACTCGCACTGAGCGGCGCTTGCCGAGACTAGAAATGGAAAAGCCCCCGCAAGGGGGCTTTTTTGTCGCCGTCATTCCGGGGCGATGCGCAGCATCGAGCCCGGAATCCATTCAGCGACCGACTCTGCCGCCCGATGGATTCCGGGTTCGCGCTATCGCGCGCCCCGGAATGACGACAGTGTGGATTGCGCCGCGTGCCCGCACCGGCGAAGATACCACCAACCGCTCCCCAGAAACTCATCGGAGGACACCATGGGAACCGCCATCACCTTCAAGCGTCCGGACGGCAAGGACGCCTCGGGCTATCTCGCCAATGCCGCGCGCGGCAACGCACCGGGCGTCGTCGTGATCCAGGAATGGTGGGGGCTGTCGGACCAGATCAAGGGCCTGTGCGACCGCTTTGCGCTGGCCGGCTTCGATGCGCTGGCGCCCGATCTCTACAAGGGCAAGGTGGTGCCGTATCACGACACGGACAGCGCCAACAAGGAGATGAACTCGCTCGACTTCATGGACGCCACCACGCAGACCGTGCGCGGCGCCGCGCAATATCTGTCGCGCAACGGTGCCAAGGTCGGGCTGACAGGCTTCTGCCTCGGCGGCGCCGTCACCATCATCGGCGCGACCAAGATCCCGGAGCTCGCGGCCGGCGTCGTGTTCTACGGCATCCCCCCGGAGCAGGCGGCCAAGCCAGCCGACGTCAAGATCCCGCTTCAGGCCCATTTCGCCAACAAGGACGATTGGTGCACGCCGGAGCTGGTGGGCGGCTTCGAGACGGCCATGAAGGCCGCCGGCAAGTCGCTGGAGCTGTTCCGCTATGACGCCGAGCACGCCTTCGTCAACGAGCAGCGCCAGGCCGTGCACGACCGCGAAGCCGCCGAGCTCGCCTGGGGCCGGGCGACGGAGTTCTTCAGGAAGCATCTGGGTTGAGACGGGACAATCGACCAGGGGCAGCGAACGAATGTCGACATCGTCTCTCACGCGCCGCGTGCTCGGCTCGATCGTCCGACCGGTGATCGTCCTTGGCGCCCTGCTGCTGACGGCAGCTCAGGCGCCGGGACAACAAGCCTTCGTCACGCTGAACGGTAATCTCAAGACCGAGGCCTGGTGGGTCATCGCGGACTTCCAACCGTTCACGACGGAGGTTCGCGGCATCCCCGCAAGCCAGATCCGCAAGAGCTGGTGCAAGGCGACTGAATTCCGCAAGGACCTGATCCCCAAAGAGCTGATGTTCGAGAACGGCGCCGACGCGATGAAGGGCGCCGGCATGTCCTTTGCCATCGAGGGGCGCTTCGACGGCGGCGCCACGAAGCAGATCGCCGTGGTCGGCGTGTTTCAGGAATGTGCGGGTCAAAAAGGCAGGTTCATGCTGGTCCTCGATCAGCCCGACGGCGAGAAGCCGAGGATCCGCTTTGTCGACGCCGTACGCACGAACCGCCAGTTCGCCGCTCTCTCGAAGGGCAAGGGCGGCAAGCTCGTCCTCTGGGGATGCATGGAATGTGACGGCTATTCCGTCCTCAAATGGGATCGGAAGAAGAACAGGTTCGGCTGGGAGCCGCAGGCCGAGGAGCCTTGAACCAGGCAGAGGCGGCAGCCGGACGCTGTGCGTCCCGGCCGCGAGGAGCGGGTTTTCTCACCTTGACGCCGCCCCCGCGCCATGGTGAGTATCCGCCCCATGAGCATCGCAGCCCGCCCAGCCCGTCTTTGGTGGCGCACCTCCTAAAGAGGTGGCCGGTGCGATTTTCCTTTCCCAAATCGTCTGAGGTCGCCTGCACAGTGCGGCGGCCTTCTCGTTTGTCCTGTGTGGCGTTCCCTCGGCAAGTTTCGTAAGAGGACCACATGAACAGGACAGTCTTTGCCCTCCCGGCCAGAAGCGACTACGCGACCCGCGCGGGTCTGGCGATTACGCGCGTCGCGGAGCAGTTCACCGGCGGCGCCAACAGGCTCGACGACCTGATCAACCTGCTCGACCGCCGCCGCGGCGTTGTGTTGTCCTCGGGCACGACCGTGCCCGGCCGCTACGAGAGTTTTGACCTTGGTTTCTCAGATCCGCCGCTCAAGCTCGAGACATCAGGCGTCAACTTCAAGCTCGAAGCACTGAACGAACGTGGAGAGGTGCTGATCGCCTTCCTCGGCGATGTCCTGCGCGAGCCCTGTGTCGTGATCTCCGAGAAGACGACGACCAGGCTTGCCGGCCACATCGTCCGCGGCGATGCGCCGGTCGAGGAGGATCAGCGCACGCGGCGCGCCAGCGTGATGTCGCTGGTGCGCGACATCATCGCCGCCTTCTCCGCCAATGACGACGGGCTGCTCGGCCTGTTCGGCGCCTTCGCCTATGACCTCGTGTTCCAGATCGAGGACCTCGTGCAGAAGCGCCCGCGCGAGCAGGACCAGCGCGACATCGTGCTGTACGTGCCTGATCGCCTGCTGGCCTATGACCGCGCCACCGGCCGCGGCGTGGTGCTCTCGTACGACTTTGCCTGGAAGGGCAAGTCCACCGCTGGCCTGCCGCGCGAGACCGCCGAGAGCCCGTATCTGAAGACGCCGCGCCAGGGCTTTGCCGATCACGCGCCCGGCGAATATCAGGCGACGGTCGAGACCGCCCGCGCGGCCTTCGCCCGCGGCGATCTGTTCGAGGCGGTGCCCGGCCAGCTGTTCGCCGAGCCCTGTGATCGCTCGCCGGCCGAAGTGTTCCAGCGCCTCTGCGTCATCAACCCATCGCCCTATGGCGCGCTGATGAATCTCGGCGAGGGCGAATTCCTCGTCTCGGCTTCGCCGGAGATGTTCGTGCGCTCCGACGGTCGCCGGGTCGAGACCTGCCCGATCTCGGGCACGATCGCGCGCGGCACCGATGCGATCGGCGATGCCGAGCAGATCCGCCAGCTCCTGAACTCTGAGAAGGACGAGTTCGAGCTCAACATGTGCACCGACGTCGACCGCAACGACAAGGCGCGCGTCTGCGTCCCCGGCACCATCAAGGTTCTGGCGCGGCGGCAGATCGAGACCTACTCAAAACTGTTTCACACTGTCGACCACGTCGAAGGCATGCTGCGTCCCGGCTTCGACGCGCTCGATGCCTTCCTCACCCATGCCTGGGCAGTCACCGTCACCGGCGCGCCAAAGCTCTGGGCGATGCAGTTCGTCGAGGATCACGAGCGCTCGCCGCGACGCTGGTATGCCGGCGCGATCGGCGCGGTGAACTTCGACGGCAGCATCAACACCGGCCTCACCATCCGCACCATCCGCATGAAGGATGGCCTTGCTGAAGTGCGCGTCGGCGCCACCTGCCTGTTCGATTCCGATCCGGCCGCGGAAGATCGCGAGTGCCAGGTCAAGGCCGCAGCCCTGTTCCAGGCGTTGCGCGGCGATCCGCCGAAGCCGCTGTCGACCTTCGCGCCGGACGCGACCGGCAGCGGCAAACGCGTGCTGCTGATCGATCATGACGACAGCTTCGTGCACATGCTCGCCGACTATTTCCGTCAGGTCGGCGCCGAGGTCACCGTGGTCCGCTATGTGCATGCGCTCGCCATGCTCAAGCAGAGGACATGGGATTTGCTCGTGCTGTCGCCCGGACCAGGCAGGCCCGAAGATTTCGGAATCAAGACGACGATCGACGCGGCGCTGGAGAAGAAGCTGCCGGTGTTCGGCGTCTGCCTCGGCGTGCAGGCTATCGGCGAGTATTTCGGCGGTGAGCTCGGCCAGCTCACCCATCCCGCACACGGCCGCCCCTCGCGGGTGCAGGTGCGCGGCGGGCGCTTGATGCGCAACCTGCCGAACGAGATCGTCATCGGCCGCTATCACTCGCTCTTCGTCGAGCGCGACAGCATGCCGGAGGTTCTATCCGTCACCGCCAGCACCGAGGACGGCGTCGCCATGGCGCTGGAGCACAAGACCCTGCCTGTCGCCGGCGTGCAATTCCACCCGGAATCGCTGATGTCGCTCGGCAACGAGGTGGGATTGCGAATTGTTGAAAACGCGTTCCGGCTGGATGCGCGTGTCGATTGAGAGGTACCAATGACCTTTGACCACGACATCAAGGCGAGCGTCCGCACCATCCCCGATTATCCCAAGCCGGGGATCATGTTCCGCGACATCACGACCTTGCTTGCAGACGCGCGCGCGTTTCGCCGCGCGGTCGACGAGCTCGTCAATCCCTGGGCCGGCAACAAGATCGACAAGGTCGCAGGCATGGAGGCGAGGGGCTTCATCATCGGCGGCGCGGTGGCGCACCAGCTCTCGGCCGGCTTCGTGCCGATCCGCAAGAAGGGCAAGCTGCCGCACACCACCGTGCGCATCGCCTACTCGCTCGAATACGGCATCGACGAGATGGAGATGCATGTCGACGCCATCTCGCCCGGCGAGCGCGTCATCCTGGTCGACGACCTCATCGCCACCGGCGGCACCGCGGAAGGTGCAGTGAAGCTGCTGCGCCAGATCGGCGCCAACGTGGTCGCCGCCTGCTTCATCATCGACCTGCCCGAGCTCGGCGGCGCCGCCAAGCTGCGCGCCATGGACGTGCCGGTGCGCACGCTGATGACGTTCGAAGGGCATTGAGCCACCGCGGCAGTCAGATCGCCTCGGCCTTCAGCTCGTCCCGCCAATGCAGCAGGCGCTCCTTCAGGAGCGCGTTCCTGACATAGGCGCTCTCCTCGTCCTCCAGCCGTTCGCATTCGCCAAAGCTCAGGCCGGCCTCGCCATGCGCGTTCCAGGCCGCCTGGAGGCTTCGACAAGTGTGGGCGCCCTGGCGCAGCGAGAACCAAATGCGGTTCCGGATGGTTTCCAGGTTCGGCGCCTGGCCGACCCAGGCCTGCCCCGACGCCGCGCAGCGGACGACGTAGATGCCCGCAATGGTCTTGCGCTCCTTGTAGGCGGAGATTGCTGCTTTCCTGTCGATGCTCATTTGATTGGACCTTGCCGCGGGACGCCGTTGCGCATGCTCAATAACGGCGGGTCCGCGGCCAGTCAATAATACCCGGATAAAATAATCAGGATCGCTGCAGGATCAGGCTGAGCTCGAGCTCGCGGAAGGCGAGGTAATTCCGTCGGGTCCATTGGTGCAGCTCGGTGGACGAGTCCTTCTCCTGGCGCAGATAGCGGGTGAAGGAGAAGTTCAGGCGGTCGACATAGGTCTTCAGGAAGCCGGGTAGCGCGGGCAGGCGGAACAGTCGGCCGCCGGCCATCGCGGCCGGCAGCTCGCCGCGCACGACATATTCGTTGTCCACCGTGATCAGGTTCATGCGGGGGATCTGTCCGCGCAGCATCTCATGGGCGCGCGCCGAGACGCGGTCGGTATCGGCGATGAACAGGATCTGGGGCGCGACATGGCGGCGCGCGGCCTCCTTCAACAGGCCGATCTCGTCGGTCATCTTGAAGAACTCGTCGAAGGCGTGGAAGCCGAGGTCGATCACCTTGGCAACCCCGTCGTCGACGATGACGCGGTCCATCAGCTGCATCTTGCCGAAGGTGTCGATCACGTCGGCGGTCTCGGTGACCCCGGGCAGATAGTCGAGCAGCGACGGCTCCTTCAGATTGACGTCGAAGGCCGCGACATTGCCGTTCTTGAGCAGCAGGAATTCGCTCAGAAGCCGCGCCAGCAGGGTCTTGCCGACCTGCGGGCGGGGCGAGCAGATGATGTAGACGGGCGTTGCGGGCATCGACAGCCATATCAGTCGAACTTCGCGACCAATCCAGCCGTATCAGCCCGGCTTGCGCAACTATTTTTCGCTGTTGCGGGTGACCGGCTTCGAGCCGACGATGTCGGTCAGCCGGATGCGGTCGAACTCGCTCCAGACATTGGCCAGCCAGTGCCGGACATAGCCGCGCAGCACGAAGGAGTAATTGGCGGCCTCGTCGTTGATGCCCTTGTTGGCGACGAATTTCAGGAACGGAACGGAGGAGACTTCGACCTGCTCATAGGCCATTTCGTTGAGCTTGGGGATGGTCAGCTCGGTGGCGTCCTTGATGCGGTGGAAATAGGAATTGTAGGTCGCCTGGTCCCACTGGAAGAACTGGGTGTCGTTGATGAAGTTCTTCACCAGGAAATATTTCGCACCGGTCATGAAGCCCGCGGTCTCGGCGATTTCGTCCAGCGAGGCGATCGAGGGGCCGAGGATGTGGAACACCGCGAAGGTGATCTGGCCGGCCTTGGCGGCGTCGAGGAAGCCGATGTCGCGCAGCGAGGCGAGCGCAGGCGAGAGCAGGCCGGCGCGGACGTCGATCACGGTCACCGACGGGCTTGTCGCGTTGAGCGTATCGAAGATCTTCATCTGGTCGGCCGTCGTCGTCATGTCGACGATCTCGGTGATATCAGGGTGGAAACGCTTCAGGGTTCCGCGCGGCGACTCGGTGTCGAAGGCGCGCGTCGGCACGTTGTTGGCTGAGAAATAATCGAGCAGGGTGCGCGATACCGTGGTCTTGCCGACCCCGCCCTTGTCCGCGCCCACCACAACCACTGCCGGCTTTGCCATTGCTGTCCCCTAACGCGCCCTCCGATCGCGAGGTCGCAATCGGCCGGGCCCCAAATCGATGTCCCAAAGGACGTCCCGAGTCTGCTGTTGGGCGCGAACATGGCAGAAACAAGGGAGAATTCAATTCCTCGACATGTCGATACGGCAATTCCCGAAGTTTTTCCCAAGCGCGGCAAAACCGGCCGCGATTGGCGGGACATCGCGCGCTCAATGGCGGCCCCAAGGACCCATCGGATTGCCCATGGGATTGCCAATGGGATTTCCTGTGGGATTTCCCAGGGGATTGCCCACTGGATTGCTGTCCGCGGTTCCGGAGGGGCCGGGTACCGGCGGCGGAGTGGCCGGGCCGCTGGCATCGTCCCAGGGGCCGTGACGTAGCGGCGGTGGGCCGTCCTGCTGGTCGGCTTGGGCCTCGGGCTCGTCCGCTTCCTCAGTCGGCGGCAGCGGACCCGGATCATGGCCGCCGGCAAACTTGACCAGCGCGTCGACCCGGGACTGCACCGAGGGGTGGGTGGCGAACAGGTCGGCAAAGCCCTCGCGGGGATTGTCGACGCAGAGCTCCATCACCGCCGAGGTCGCGCCGGGCAGCTCGCCGCGATTCTCGATCTTGCGCAGCGCCGAGATCATGGCGTCAGGATCTTTCGTCAGCTCCACGGAGCCGGCGTCAGCGAGATATTCGCGCGAGCGGGACAAAGCGAGCTTGACCACCTGGGACAGCAGCCAGGCCACCACGATCAGTACGATCGCGATGATGATCACGATCACCGCGCCGCCGCCGGAATTCTTGCTGTCGCTCGACGACGAGGACGATCGCGACGACGAGGAGGAGCCCGAGGACCACGAGCCGCCGGAGCCGGAGCTCCAATTGAAATTCGTGAACAGGCGGAAGAACAATTCGCCGAAAAAGCCGACCACGCCCGCGATGATGACGGCGACCACCATCAGCTGCACGTCGCCGTTCTTGATGTGGGTCAGCTCGTGGCCGAGTACCGCCTCGATCTCCTTGTCGTTGAGCGCATCGAGGAGACCCGTGGTGACGGTGATGGAATATTGCCGGGGATTGAGGCCGGTCGCGAACGCGTTCAGCGCCGGGCTCTCCATGATCTTCAGCTTCGGCATGGTGATGCCGCGCGAGATGCAGAGGTTTTCGAGCAGATTGTAGAGCCGCGGTTCCTCCTGCCTCGTGACGTCGTGGCCGCCGGTCACCGCGTCGATCATCGATTGATGGAAGAAATAGGCGATCACGATCCAGACCGCCGCCACGACCGTCGCAACGGGCGCGGCGACCTTCAGGTCCTGGAAGGCATGGCTCAGGTAATAGGCGACCGTGCCGTTGCCGTTGATGATGACCTCGGCGACCAGCGCGCCGGCATAGACCAGCACGTAGACCAGTGCGAACAGGCCGGCGAGCAGCAGCATCGAACGAAACTTGTTCGAGGCGATGTGCGTGTAGAGACCATACGCGGCCATGGCTGCTTCCGTTTAATCACCGTCATTCCGGGGCGGGCCGGAGGCCCGAACCCGGAATCCAGAGATTGGTGATCTCGATGAGATTCCGGGTTCGATGCTGCGCATCGCCCCGGAATGACAGCATCTGTTGTGCAAGCTCAGATCAGAACTTCACCTGCGGCGCTGCCTCGACCTCGGTACGGCTGGCGCCGAGATCGAAGAAGTCCTTTTTGGTGAAGCCGAACATGCCGGCGAACAGGGCCGCAGGCAGCTGCTGGATGCCGGTGTTGTATTCCTGGACCGCGCTGTTGAAGAAGCGGCGGCTCGCCGCGATCTTGTTCTCGAGGTCGGAGAGCTCGGATGCGAGCTGCTGGAAATTGGCATTGGCCTTGAGGTCGGGATAGGCCTCCGACAGCGCGATCAGCCGGCCGAGCGCGCCGGACAGCTGGTTCTCGGCCGCGGACACCTGCGCCGGACCCTGTGCCGACATTGCCGAATTGCGCGCCTTGATGACGTCGTCGAGCGTGCCGCGCTCATGCGAGGCATAACCCTTCACGGTCTCGACGAGGTTCGGAACGAGGTCGTGACGCTGCTTGAGCTGCACGTCGATATCGGCAAAGGCCTGGCCGACGCGCTGGCTGAGCGCCACCAGGCGGTTGTAGGCGCTGAACGCCAGGAATGCGAGGACGACGATGACGCCGAGAACGATCCAGCCGGTCGACATGGAGAACTCCTGAAGGGGGAAGAAGGCGGGCGCTAGCCTAGACCAAATTGAAGCGGGATGAGAGCCCGGCGCAGAGGGAAGGTAAGACTTGGTCGAATGGGGAGGCGCCCGAGTTCAAGGCAAAAGCGGGTCGCGAGGTTAACTTTCGGCAATGACGGCGTCGCCCCAGCGCCAGCGCCGGGCGCCGGCGTATGCCGCCTTGTCGCGCCGCGGGACCTTTGCGAGCTCGACGCTCTGCTCGGTGCAGAGCTTCGCGGTGATCTCGGCCTTGCCGACATCAGGTGGCGCCAGCACGCGCGCGGCGCGCGTTGCCGGGGGCGTGCGGGTCAGCGCGACGTAGATGAAGCGCTCGTCCTCGAACGGCACCTCGGCGCCCTTGATCTGGCGATGCGCCTGCGAGCGCGGCAGGCGCTGGTTGAAATGGCACCAGTCGGGCGCGACGAGCGGGCAGGGCTTTTCGTGCGGGCAGGGCGCGGCGACAAAGGCACCCAGCGCGATCAGTTGCTGGCGCAGCGCGAGGATGCGGGCGTAGCCGGCCGGCGTGCCGGGCTCGATCACGACCAGCGCGTGGCGCGCTTTGGCCCACATCGCCGCGGCGAGCGCGCGCTGATCGCCCTCGGTGAGCTCGCCGACGACGTAGCTGGCGACGACGAGATCAGCTGGCGAGACCTCCGAGAGGTTGCCGCCGGCATCGCCGGGCAGATAGCGGCACTCCGCCAGACGCGTACTGTTGCGCGCCAGCTCGAGCGCGAGCCGGCTCAGCGTGGCGTTGGCGTCGAGCAGGGTAAAATCCTGCAGCGAGGGAAAGGCCTCCGCGGCGGCCCAGCTTGCGGTGCCCGGGCCGGCGCCAACGTCCAGCAGAGTTTCCGGAGTCAGATCCGGTGCGATCTCGGTCAGCGCATTCAGGCTTGCGGCGATGGCCGCATAGGTCGCCGGCATGCGCGCCAGCGCATAGGCTAGCGCATCGGCGTCCGACTTGATCGCGCCGGAGCCGCCGCCGGCGCGATAGGTGGTCGAGATCTTCTGCGAACGCTGTGCCGCGTCAGTGCGCGAAAAGCCCTGCAGCTTGCCGTCGAGGGCGGCCTTGAGTTCAGGAGGGAGCGTGGGCGAGATCATGTCCGCCCACCGTCATTCCTGGGCCAACCATATCACGCCACGTTCTGGTCGAGAATGTCCACAGCCTCTGACAGGCTGACCGACACCAGCTGCGACACGCCGCGCTCGGCCATGGTGACGCCGAACAGCCGGTTCATGCGCGCCATGGTGATCGGATTGTGCGTGATGATGATGAAGCGCGTGTCGGTCGAGCCGGTCATTTCGTGCAGCAGGTTGCAGTACCGTTCGACGTTGTGGTCGTCGAGCGGCGCGTCGACTTCGTCCAGCACGCAGATCGGCGACGGGTTGGTCAGGAACACCGCGAAGATCAGCGCCATCGCGGTCAGGGCCTGCTCGCCGCCCGAGAGCAGCGACAGCGTCTGCGGCTTCTTGCCCGGCGGCTTGGCGATGATTTCGAGACCGGCTTCGAGCGGGTCGTCGCTCTCGATCAGGTGCAGCGCGGCTTCGCCGCCGCCGAACAGCTCGACGAACAGGCGCTTGAAGTGGTTGTTGACGACCTCGAACGAGGTCAGCAGCCGCTCGCGCGCTTCCTTGTTGAGGCTCTGGATGCCCTGGCGCAGCCGCTTGATGGCTTCCACGAGGTCGTCGCGTTCGGTGACGAGACCGTTGTGCTGGGCCTCGACCTCGCGCAGCTCTTCCTCGGCGCGCAGATTGACGGCGCCGAGACGCTCGCGGTCGCGGCGCATCTTTTCGAGGTCCTCCTCGATGTCGTGCAGCGGCGGCAGCTCGGCGCCGGGCTCGATCTCGGCGAGGCCGGCGACGGCCTGCGGCTCGACTTCCAGCATGTCGCGGATCTCGCGCTCGATGTCTTCGAGACGGCGGCGGGCGCTTTCCATGCGTTCCTCGGCGCGGGCGGTGGCCTCGCGTGAGCTGGAGAGGGCCTCCAGCGTCAGCTTGGCGACGCGGTCGGTCTCGGCCATCGCGCTTTCGGCGGTGGCGAGCGCGTCGGCGGCCATGCGGCGGTCGTTCTCGGCGTATTCGATCTCGGTGATCAGCGCGCTGCGCTTCTCGGCGAACACGGCCGGTGCGTTCTCGAGCTCGCTGCGCTCGATCGTGAGCTCGGCGATACGGGCCTGGATGGTGTCGATGTGGGAGGCCGCGCTCTCCTTGCGGTTCGCCCACTCGGTGCGCTCGGCCAGGATCGCCTGCACGCGGCGGTCGGCGAGCTCAGCCTCGCGCGCCAGCGCCTGCGCCTCGGCGCGGACCTGGGCGGCCATGCGGCGGTGGGCTTCGATGTCGCTGCGGACAGCGGCGAGACGGGTCTCGGTGTCCTCGCTCGACGGCAGCTCACTGATGCCGGCTTCGGCATATTCATAGGCAGCTTCGGCTTCGGCGCGGTCGGCGGCGAGGCGGCTGTGCGCTTCGGACAGCGTCGCCTTGCGCGCGGCATGGCGGCTGATCTCGCGCTCGGCATTGGCGTGGCGCTCGCGCGCGACGTTCAGCTCGCGCTGCGCGGCACGCCAGGCCTCGCGGCTGGCCCCTTCGGTGCTCGCCGCCATCTGCAATTCGGACTCGGCGTTCTCCAGCGCCTGACGCTTGATCTGCGCGTCGATGCGGGCCTGCTCCAGCTCGTTCTCGATATCGACGAGGCGGGCGCGCTCGGCGAGGCGGCGGGCAGCGCCGGTCGGAGCGTGGGCCGCGGCGACGAAACCGTCCCAGCGCCAGACGTCGCCCTCGGGCGAGACCAGCCGCTGGCCGGTCTTGAGCTGCGAGACCAGCTCGGCACCGCGCTCGCGCGGCACCACGCCGATCTGGGCCAGGCGGCGGGCCAGCTCGGCCGGCGCCTGCACGTGATTGGCGAGCGGCACGGCGCCTTCGGGCAGCTCCGGATCGCCTTCGGTGTGGCCGACATTGGTCCAGCGCATCGGCGCCGACGGATCGATCGGGGCGTCGAGGTCGTCGCCGAGGGCGGCGCCGATCGCCTTTTCGAAGCCCTTGTCGACCGTGATGCCGTCGATGATCGGCGGCCACAGATTCTTGGTCTCGCCGTTGAGGATCTTGGAGATCGTACGTGCTTCGGTTTCGAGCCGCTGCGCGCGCTTGTCGGCCTCGACCAGCGGCGAGCGCGACGATTCCAGCGTCTGGCGCGCCGCGACGTGGGCGGCTTCGCTGGCCTGTGCTGCGGCTTCCGAGGCTGCCAGCGTCTCTTCCGCGGTTTCGACCAGCGCCGTCAATTCGTCGAGATCGCCGAAGCCGCCGGTCGCCTCGGTGAGCTTCTGCTCTTCCGCGGCGACGTTCGCGATCTCCTGATCGAGCCGGGCGAGCTTGTCGCGATGGGTGCGGACGTTGGCTTCCAGCTGGTTGCGCTTGGCGGTGAGGTCGGCGAGGGCGGTGGTGAGCTCGGCGAATTGCTGCTCGGTCTCGGTCAGCACCGCCTCGGCTTCGGCGACGCGCTCGTCGACGCCGGAGCGCTTCTCGACGCGCGACTTGATCTCTTCCTTCAGCTCGGCATCTTCGGCGTCGAGCCGCTGCAGCGCGACGTCGGCGTCCATGGTTTGCTGCTGGGCACGGGAGATGTCACCCTCGAACTGGGCGAGGCGACGCTCGAGCTCGGCGACGCGCTCCTTGGCGCGCTCTTCCTCGCGGTCGAGCAGCTCGCGGGCATTGGTCAGGCGCTGCAGGCCTGCCGCGGCGCGTGCTTCGGCGTCGCGCAGCGCCGGCATCTCCGCGGCACGGATCGCCTGGATGCGGGCAGCCTCGGCCTGATGCTGGGTGCGCTCGGCCATCTCGCGCACGGCGAGGTCATGGGTCTGGCCGGACTCGTTGACGTCGGCATGGGCGCCGATCCAGCGCAGGTGGAACAGGGTGGCTTCGGCTTTACGGACTTTGGCGGCAACCTCGCGATAACGCACGGCTTGGCGGGCCTGCTTCTTCAGGCCTTCCATCTGGCCTGAGAGCTGGCCGATCACGTCCTCGACGCGGGTGAGGTTGGTTTCCGCCGCCTTCAGCCGCAGCTCGGCCTCGTGGCGGCGGGCATGCAAGCCCGCAACGCCCGCGGCGTCTTCCAGCACGCGGCGGCGCTGCTCGGGCTTGGCCTGGATGATCTCGCCGATCTTGCCCTGGTGGACGAGGGCGGGCGAGCGCGCGCCGGTGGCGGCGTCGGCGAACAGGATCTGCACGTCGCGGGCGCGTACGTCGCGGCCGTTGATGCGATAGACCGAGCCGGCCTCTCGCTCGATGCGGCGGGAGACCTCCAGAAGCTGGCTGTCGTTCATCGCCGCCGGCGCGGTGCGATCGGCATTGTCGATCGTCATCGTCACTTCGGCGTGGTTGCGCGCGGGGCGGTTGCCGGAGCCGGCGAAGATCACCGCGTCCATGTCGGCGGCGCGCAACGACTTGTACGAGGTTTCACCCATCGCCCAGCGCAGCGCTTCGACGAGATTCGACTTGCCGCAACCGTTGGGGCCGACCACGCCGGTCAAGCCGGGCTCGATGACGAAGTCCGTGGGCTCAACGAAGGACTTGAAGCCGTGAAGTCGCAGGCGGGTGATTTTCATAAGCACGCATCTCTGTTGGCAGGCGCGAATCCCCTGCCGGGACAATACCATGGAAGGCAGTGTCGCTATCCGGGGCGAGTCGCGCGAGGCGCCTCATGCGGCTGGACAATGGCCGCGGTGCGCCGCGAGGGCAACCGGCGAAAGCCGCTTTTCCCAAGGGATTTATGCCGGGAAAGATACGGCTTTCGAGATGCGAATCAGGATCTTGACGAGCGAATCAGCTCTTCAGCAGCGGATTGATCTTCTTGGCGAACTCCTCGAACGAGGCCTCGCCCTTGATCTTCTCGCCGTTGATGAAGAAGGTCGGCGTCGAATCGACCTTGAGCACGTCGCTGGCATATTTCTGGTCGGCGGCGATCTTGTCGAGCAGCGCCTGGTCCTTCAGGCAGGCCTCGACCTGCTGCTGGGTGAGGCCGGCCTGCTTGCCAATCCGCGTCAGCGTCTCGGTGGTGTTCTTCACCACCCAGTCGTTCTGCTGGCGGAACAGCATGTCGGTGACCGCGAAGTATTTCGGCGCGTCGTCCTTGGCGATGCAGCGCGACAGCATCGAGCCGGCGGCGGCTTTGATGTCGAGCGGGAACTCGCGGAAGATGTAACGCACCTTGCCGGCGTCGATGTATTCCTTCTTGATCTTGGGAAACACCTGCTCGTTGAAGGCCGCGCAGTGCGGGCAGGTCATCGAGGCATATTCGGTGATGGTGACGGCGGCATCTTTCGGGCCGAGAGCCATGTCGGGCAGCGACACCGGCTTGGCGACGTCGGCGGCCGACTGGGCCATGGCGTCGGAGATGAACCGCAGCGGCGAGAGCCCGGCAAACGCGGCAAGCCCGGTCAGCGACAGCATCGTGGTGAAGGCGCGGCGGGTGATGATCAAGGTCGGCTCCCGGATTGGTGTGGTCTTGCCCCAAGGACTTATGGCGGGTTTCCGTTCGGGCGGCCTGTCGCTAGCTCGAAACGTCGATTGAGGCAATGGCGCGCGGCGGGACAGGTCCAGATTGGCCGCGAAATAAGGCTCAATTTCGCTTGATGGCGGCCCCAAGTCGGGCCAGCGCCGTCTTCAGTTCTTCATCTTCGATGGCCCCCAGGCTCTCCGCCACCTTGGCGACGCTCTTGGGGTCAGGCGGGCTGGGGCGCTTCCGGGCCTGGGGCCGTGACAGCGGGGCTTGGCGGAAGGCGAGCTTGCCGACCGCGCTCCAGCCGAAGAAGCGGTTGACCCGCTCCAGGATCACGTCGGCGGAGTGCTGGATTTCCAACGCCATCGGCCCCTCGACCCGCAGCACCAGGGTCGCCGGCTCCTGCGGCTGCCCCTCCACGGGCCGCGGCCATTGCATTTTCAGGGGCTCGGCATGGGCCGCGATCTCCGGTCCGGCAATCTGCGCCCACCGCGTCACCAGTTCGCGCGCCGCAAAGCCCTGCTTGGCATAGGCCTCGGCAAAGACGTCGTTGAGCAGGATCCCGAGCGGCTTGGCGCTGATGGGGCCGGGTTTGAAAATGGGGCCGGATTTGGACATGGTCGGCTTTATAGCACTTCGGGCGAACCGCCACGAAGAAAGACGTGGATGCCCCGCGACGCGCGCGGGCATGACATGGAGAGATCGGCGCGACGTCGTTAGGGTGACGACATGAGCCCCAGATCTGCCCGCAAGGCCAGGCCGGAACCCGCGCCGTCGACAGCCTCATCGCGCCCAACAGCCCTGCTCGCCTGGTACGACCGCCATCGCCGGCGGCTGCCCTGGCGCGCGATGCCCGGAGAGGCGTCGGACCCCTACCGGGTCTGGCTGTCCGAGATCATGCTCCAGCAGACCACGGTGAAGGCGGTCGGCCCCTACTTCGAGAAATTCGTCGCGCGCTGGCCTGACGTCACGGCGTTGGGAAGCGCCTCGCAGGACGACGTGCTGCGGATGTGGGCCGGGCTCGGCTATTACTCGCGTGCGCGCAATCTCTACGCCTGCGCGGTCGCGGTGACGCGGGACCATGGCGGCGTGTTTCCGGACACGGAGGAGGGGCTGCGCGCGCTGCCGGGTATCGGGCCGTACACGGCGGCGGCGATCGCAGCGATCGCCTTCGACCGTCACACCATGCCGGTCGACGGCAATATCGAGCGCGTGGTGTCGCGTTTGTTTGCGGTCGAAGAGGAGCTGCCGGCGGCAAAGCCGTTGATCCAGCAATTGGCAACGACGCTGCTGGCGAACGCGCGCGCCGGCGATAGCGCGCAGGCGCTGATGGATCTCGGCTCTTCGATCTGCACGCCGAAGAAGCCGGCCTGCTCGCTCTGCCCGCTCACCGAGGATTGCGCGGCGCGTGCGCAAGGCACGCAGGAGACGTTCCCGCGCAAGGCGCCGAAGAAGAGCGGAACGCTGCGGCGGGGCGCCGCTTTCGTGGTGACGCGCGGGGACGAGCTGCTCGTCCGCAGCCGGCCCGAAAAGGGGCTGCTCGGCGGCATGACCGAGGTGCCCGGTTCGGACTGGCTCGCCGGCCAGGACGACGACGAGGCGAAACGGCAGGCGCCCGCGCTGAAGGGACTGTCGCGCTGGCAGCGCAGGGTGGGCGTCGTCACCCACGTCTTCACGCATTTTCCGCTGGAACTGGTGGTCTACACGGCGAAAGCGGAGGCCCGCACGCGCGCGCCCGCAGGCATGCGCTGGGTGCCGATCGCGACGTTGGCCGGGGAAGCACTGCCGAACGTCATGCGCAAGGTGATCGCGCACGGATTGGGTCTCCCGCCGGCGGCATCCTCCTGACACCATGCTGGCAGCAGGCCCGCGCTAACAGAGGCGACACGGAGGCTTCCCGGATGGTCAAGACAGCGCTCGACAACTTCAAGAGGCCGCCTTGTGCCGAACTGCTGGGCTGGCGTCTGCTCGATGCCCGTCCCGAGGAGGGCTGGATCAAGCTCGGCTTCGAGGGCAAGCCCGAATTCTGCAATCCGGCGGGCTTTATCTAGGGCGGCATGCTCTCGGCCATGCTCGACGATACCATGGGCCCCGCGGTGCTGGTGATGAGTGAGGGGCGGCTCTACACCACGACCATCAGCATGACCGTGAATTTCCTCAGCCCCGCCAGGCCCGGCCCGATCATCGGCGAGGCCCGGGTGACGCAGCTCGGCAAGACCATTGCCTTCGTCGAGGCCAAGCTGATGACGGAAGACGGCACGGTGCTCGCGACGGCAAGCGCGAGCGAGAGGTTGTTGGAGGCGGCGAGGGTGGTGGGGAAATAAGCCGGGCGTCACACTCCTCTTCCCTTCCCTCCCCTTGTGGGGGAAGGTGGCGCGAAGCGCCGGATGAGGGGTTGTCTCAGCGAATTCAAATGAGAGTTGGTCTCGCGGTGAGAACCCCTCACCCAAGTGAGCCCGCGTCTACCGGTGTCGCTGCCCTCTCCCACAAGGGGCGAGGGCGCATCAATATGCATCTCGTTTCGAGTGCAAGCTCACGCCTTCGCCCGCGCATCCTTGCTCACGATCGGCGGCTTCGCATTCAGCGCTTCCACCTGGAAACCGGCCACGCGCTTGTAGTTTGCGGCGATGTCTTCCAGCTCCTTTTGCGACAGCACGTCGGTGACGACCTTGTACCCGTCGGGCGCGCGCTCCTCGACCAGCTGCATCACCTGCTCGGGGCCGTTCTTGCGGTTGAGCAGGACGAGGTCGGTGGTCGCGGGCCGGCGCTCGGCCTCATAGGCGAGCAGCGCGGCCGTGGTCGGGCCATGCGCGAGAATCTCGCGGGTGATGGTGCGGGCATCGAGGATCGCCTGCGAGGCGCCGTTCGAGCCGATCGGGTACATCGGATGCGCGGCATCGCCCATCAGCGTGACCTTGCCGAAGGTCCATTGCGAGACCGGGTCGCGGTCGACCAGCGGATATTCATAGGCGTGCGGGCAGTTCCGGATCAGGCCGGGCACGTCGAGCCAGTCGAACTGCCAGCTCTCGAACCAGGGCAGAAACTCCTCCAGCCGCGCGGTGCGGTTATAGTCCTCGCGCCGCCACTGATAGGTCGGCGGCATATGCCGCTCGGCGACCCAGTTGATCAGATGGTTGCCGGCCGCGTCCGGCTCTTTGCTGATCGGATAGCAGACGAATTTCAGGATCTCGTGGCCGGCCATGATCATGGTGCGGCCGGTGAGGAAGGCTTTCGCCGGCGTGACGCCGCGCCAGAGGATGCGGCCGTTCCAGATCGGCGGCCCTTCGTTGGGATAGAGCTTTTCTCGCGCGGCGGAATGAATGCCGTCGGCGGCGATCAGGATGGCGCCTTCGTAAGTGCCGGCGGCCTTGCCGGTCGCCCGGTCGATGAAATCGGCGCGCACGCCGTTCGCGGTCTCGTTCCAGCCGGTCAGATGACGGCTGGTGAGGATGTTGTCACGGCCGAGCCGCTCGATCGCGGTGTCGAGCAGGATCTGTTGCAGCGTGCCGCGATGGATCGAGAATTGCGGCCATTTGTAGCCGGCCTCCAGCCCGCGCGGCTCGCTCCAGATCGGCTTGCCGTGCTTGGAGAAATAGGCGAGCTCGCGCGTCCGCACGCCGCTGGCGTCCAGCTTGTCGAGCAGCCCGAGCTCGATCAGCTCGCGGACCGCATGCGGCAGCACGTTGATGCCGACGCCGAGCGGCTTCAGTTCGGCGACGCTCTCGAACACTTTTACGGGAACGCCGATTTCGTGCAGGCTGAGCGCAAGCGTCAGCCCGCCGATGCCGCCACCGGCGATGAGTACCGTCATGACCAATCCCCCTCCGATTGACGGCGTCTTCGCACAGCCGGGCGGCGGTGGGCAACTGCGAAGAGGTCCCTATGGACGGCGCGGCGGAGGACCGTTAACCTCGGGTTTTCCCCCATGAGGTCCGACATGCTCAAGCTCTACTACGCAACCGGCACCTGCGCGCTCGCCACCTACATCACCCTGGAGGAGGCCGGCGCCGACTACACCGCCGAACGGCTGAGCTTCAAGGACAACCAGCAGAACAGCCCCGACTATCTCAAGATCAATCCGAAGGGCCGCGTGCCGGCGCTGGTGACCGATCGCGGCATCCTGACCGAGACGCCGGCGATGCTGGCTTACGTCGCCCAGACGTTCCCCAAGGCGAAGCTCGCGCCGCTCGACGATCCCTTCGACTTCGCCCAGGTGCAGTCGTTCAATTCGTATCTCTGCTCGACGGTGCATATCAACCACGCCCACAAGATGCGGGGCGCGCGCTGGGCGACGCAGGAGAGCTCGTTCGCCGACATGAAGGCGATGGTGCCGAAGACCATGGCTGCCTGCTTCGCGCTGATGGAGCAGAAGATGTTCAGGGGCCCCTGGGTGATGGGCGAGCAGTACACGATCTGCGATCCCTATCTCTTCACGCTCTCCACATGGCTCGAAGGCGACAGCGTCGACATCAACGCCACGCCGAAGATCGCCGACCATTTCAAGCGCATGTCGGACCGGCCCGCCGTAGCCAAGGTGATGGCCGCGCAGAAGGCGTAAGGCCGCTGCGACTTATTCCCCTGTCGTGCCGGATCGGCGCTCCGCTTTGCTGCGCTTGTCCGGGACGACACCGGGTTTGTTGAAGCCGCATCCTACTCAACGCGCCGTTTCTTCTTCTCCAACTCCCGCCCCGTCTGAAGCATCAGCCGCCGCAGCCAGATCGAGCCGGGGTCCATCTGCGCCCGCGTCGGATGGAACATGAATTGCTCGTCGATGCCGGGGTCCAGCGGCGGCGTCACCGCGACGAGACCGAGCCGTTTCGAAAGGGCCGCGATCAGCCGGCGCGGCACGAAGGCGACGAGGTCGGTGCGGGCGGCGACGTGCAGCGCTTCGAGATAGCCTGAGACCACCAGCGAGACGTGCCGCTCGATGCCCTCGGTGCGCAGCCAGGTGTCGATGAGATCCTCGGCGTTGCCGCGGATGATCACGCCGACATGGCGCGCCGCCAGGAACGTTTCGCGCCGCTTCAGCTTCGTCGACTGCGGATGGCCGCGCCGCACCGCCAGGGCGTCGCGGTCGGTGTAGAGCAATTGGCGGTGGAAGCCCTTGAAGGCATTGCCGATCGAGATCACGAGGTCGATGGTGCGGGCGAACTCGGCGTGGAAGATCGCAGGCCCTCGCCACGGCACGACGTCGACGCGGACGTTGGGCGCAAGGCGCGTCACCTTCTCCATCAGCGGCGGCATCAACAGCTCGACGGCGAGATCGGGCATCATCAGGCGAAACTGCCGCTCGCTGCGTGCCGCGTCGAACTCATCCGGCACGAACAGCCCGCGCACCTGGTCCAGTGCCTGCGCCAGCGGCGCGCGCAGGGCCTGGGCCCGCGGCGTCAACTCCATCCGGGCGCCGGTGCGCACCAGCAGCGGATCGCCGAAGATGTCGCGCAGCCGTTGCAGCGCGTGGCTGGTCGCGGGCTGTGACAGGCCGATCCGCATGGCCGCGCGGCTGACATTGGCCTCGCGCAACAGCGCATCGAGCGCGGTCAGAAGATTGAGGTCGAGCGAATTCAAATTCATGAGGCGAATAGATATCATACCAGTTATCGATTTGAAGAATTATCCGGGCGCGGCGATGATCCCTGACGTTCTCACCAAAGGAGATGCCGCCATGAGCGCTGCCGCCAACAAGAAACTGATGCAGGACATTTTCGCCGCCGCCGCCAATCCCGATCCGGCCGCGCGCGATCGCACCCTGTTCACCACAAGCCTTGCCGATGATGCCAAATGGATCGTGACCGGTCAGTATTCCTGGTCACGCACCTTTTCGGGCAAGGAGGCGATCCTCAACGATCTGCACGGCTATGTGCGCACCCGCCTGCGCGACCGCACGCGCACGGTCGCGCATCGCTTCATCGCCGACGGCGATGTGGTCGTCGTGGAAGCCAAGGGCGACAACGTCACGCCTGAGGGCGTGCGTTACGACAACGATTATTGCCTGGTGTTTCGTCTGGAGGACGGCAGGATCAAGGAGATCCGGGAATATTGCGACTCGGTCTTGACCGAAAAGGCGCTCGGACCTTTTCCGCAGGCACCGGTGAAGGCCGCGAGCTGAGGGGAGTGAGCGCCATCTCCGCCGGCCGATGTCATCAGGCCGAGCCGGCGAGGATCGTGCGGGGGTGGCAGGCCCTGATCGAGATGGTCCGTGTCAGGCGCGAACGGTCCCGGGCCCGGGATCAACTCGCCGCCATGACCGAACGGGAGCTTCTGGACTGCGGGATGACCAGGGCGGAGATCATGTACGAGTTGCGCAAGCCCCGCCGACGGAAATAGGAGGCCGACGGTCCCGGCCCGCCGCTTCCCCGGATTTTCCAGTGCCGGCGGAACCTTTTCGGTTCCGCCGGCGTTTCCTTCGCTCCCGGGGCAATTGCGCCTCCGGCATCGCGCGTTTGGGAATTTCATGCTGGCTGGGGTTTCGGACGTTTCGACACAGGTTGGCTGCAGCTTTCCCGGACTCCGTGAACGATTGAGAGATGCGACCGCGGCTGTGCACCGGGAGCTCGATGCGCAACTATCGTCATTCGATCTCACCGTCGTGGCGGGCTATCGCCGTTTTCTCCAAGCCAGCGCCGGCGCGCTTCTTCCGCTCGAAGCCGCCCTTGTCGAAGCGGGTGTCGCCGGCATGTTTCCGGACTGGCCGGAGCGGTCGCGCGGTGCCGCGATCGCGGCTGATCTCGGACGGCTCGGCAGCGCCGCGCAATCCACCGTATCGGTACCGCCGCTGACGCCCAGCGGAATGCTCGGTACGATGTACGTGCTGGAGGGCTCCCGGCTCGGGGCCAAGCTCCTGCTGAAGGAGGTCGTCGAGGCCGGCGACCCGCGCATGACGGAGGCCACCTGCTATCTTCGCCACGGGGCAGGCAAGCGGCTCTGGCAAAGCTTCCTGTCAAAGCTCGAAAGCGAAGAGGTCTGCGACGAGGATGAGGTGATCGCGGCGGCGCGCGTTGCGTTCGCTGCGTTCGAGCGTGCGGCGGACCGCGCATGAACGAGGCGGTCAATCTCACCAATTGCGATCGCGAGCCGATCCACGTTCCCGGCAGCGTGCAGCCGTTCGGCTTCCTGCTCGCCGTGCTCTCGGACTTCACGATCTGCATGGCCTCGGACAATGTCGGCAGCTTTCTCGGAAGCGACGTTGCTGACCTGCTCCAGCAGCCGTTGTCGTCCGTCATGTCCGAAGCCGCCGTCCAGGTCATCCGCAGCCGCGTCGACCATTTGAGCGGGCCGGACGCGACCGAGCGCCTGTTCGAAGTCGAGCTCCAACCCGGCAAGCCGCTTTACGATCTCTCGATCCATTTCTCCGGCGTCTACCTCATCATCGAGGCCGAGCCGAGCGCCCACCAGCCGGGCATCAATTCAGGCGAGCTCGTCCGCCTGATGCTCGACCGAATCCGCAAGACGCGGGGCATGACCGATCTCGCGCGCGAGGCGGCGCGCCAGCTCAAGGTGCTGACCGGCTTCGACCGGGTCATGGTCTACCAGTTTCATCCGGACGGATCGGGCGAGGTCATCGCGGAGACCGCGGAAGCCGGGCTCGAATCCTTCCTCGGCCTGCATTATCCGGCCTCCGACATCCCCCGCCAGGCCCGCATCCTCTATCAGCGCAACTGGCTGCGCATCATCGCCGACATCAACGCCGTGCCGGCTGCGCTGACGTCCACCCCCACGCACAATGCCGGGCTGCTCGATCTTTCGATGAGCGTGCTGCGCTCGGTCTCGCCGATTCACATCGAATATCTGCGCAACATGGGCGTCGCCGCCTCGATGTCGGTGTCGATCCTGCGCGATGGCAAGCTGTGGGGGCTGTTCGCCTGCCATCATTATTCGCCGCGTTACATCTCGTTCGACAGACGCACGGCCTCGGAGCTGTTCGGGCAGATGTTCTCCTGGATCGTCGAGGGGCGCGAGCGCGAGGGCGACGTCGCCTATGAGGCCCGCGCCCATCAGGTTCAGGAGCGGTTGATCGAGATGGCGGCCGCGCACGAGCACAGTCGCCGCGCGATCATCGACTTCCTCGGCGACTATCGCAGGATGATCGACTGCGACGGCGTCGCGGTGTGGTCCGACAACAAGATCGCGCTCCAAGGTGAGACGCCGACCGAGGACGAGGTGAAGGACCTCGTCGCCTTCATCAACCGGACCTCGCCGGGACGGATTTCCGCCAGCGCCGAGATCGCCAAGGTTTATGCCGCCGGCCAGTCCTTCCGCGACCGTGCGGCCGGTTTTCTCGCCATTCCGATCTCACGGACCCCGCGCGACTGTCTGATCTTCTTCCGGCGCGAGGTGACGCGTTCGGTGAACTGGGCCGGCGCTCCCGACAAGGTCTACGACGAGGGCCCGAACGGGTCACGGCTGACGCCGCGCAAGAGCTTCGAGGTCTGGCAAGAGACGGTGGCGGGTCAGTCGAAACCGTGGTCGGCCGCCGATATCCGCATCGCCGAGAGCCTGCGCGTCACACTGCTGGAAGTGATCCTGCAATTGTCCGACCTTGCCGCGCGTGAGCGCCGCGGTGCCCAGGAGCGGCAGGAGCTGATGATCGCCGAGCTCAATCACCGCGTCCGCAACATCCTGAGCCTGGTCCGGGCGCTGGTGGCGCAGAGCAAGGACACCGCGACGAGCGTGGAGGAGTTTGCCGGCGTTCTCGGCGGTCGCATCCAGGCTCTGGCCCGCGCCCACGACCAGATCACCAATCTGAACTGGGCGCCGGTGGCGCTGCGGACCCTCGTCGAATCGGAGGCCGGCGCCTATCTCGGGGCGCGTGCCGGCCGCGTGAAGATGGGCGGGCCGGACGTCGCGCTCGATCCCAAGGCGTTTGCCACGCTGGCCCTCGTCGTCCACGAGATGATGACGAACTCCGCCAAATATGGCGCGCTCGCCGATTCCACG
The DNA here is from genome assembly GCF_006658625.1 of Bradyrhizobium sp. UNPF46. Taxonomy (NCBI): domain Bacteria; kingdom Pseudomonadati; phylum Pseudomonadota; class Alphaproteobacteria; order Hyphomicrobiales; family Nitrobacteraceae; genus Bradyrhizobium; species Bradyrhizobium sp. UNPF46. Next base: position 68,358 of record NZ_LFJB01000060.1, on the reverse strand, counting down.
GGCAGCGTCGAGGTGGTTTGGCGCCTCGATCCTTCGTCGAGCCTCGTGATCGAATGGAAGGAAAGCGGCGGCCCGCCGGTGCAGCCACCGACGCGGCGCGGCTTCGGCACCACGATCATCGAGCGCTCGGTGCCGTTCGATCTCAAGGGCGATGCCGAAATCCGTTTCGATCTTCTGGGCGTGCAGGCGAAGTTCGTCATTCCCCCCAATTTCGTCGAGCTGGTGCCGTCAATAGCAGGAGCCGCCATGCGTATCGAGGAGCAACAGTCCAGCCGTCCCCGGATCTCCGAGACCGCGCTGATCGTCGAGGACAACCTGATCATCGCAATGGCGGCGGAGGTCATCCTGCTCGATCTCGGCGCCCGCCACGTCGACACCGCCGCAACCGTCGACCAGGCGCTGCGCTCGATCGAACGCACGCGGCCGAGCTTTGCCCTGCTCGATCTCAACCTCGGCAACGAGAGCAGCATCAAGGTGGCGCAGAAGCTCAAGGAGATCGGCGTGCCCTTCATCTTCGCAACCGGCTATGGCGAACGCGCCCCAATCCCGGAGCAACTGGCATCGGCTCCGGTCGTCCAGAAGCCGTATACGCTCGAAGTGGTCGAGAACGCGCTCGGCAAATTGCAGCAGGCCGGCGCCCAGTGAGGGGTCGCATGCGACGCTATGCATGTCGCTGCGGATTCTTGCATGACTTCGCATGGCTGCCGATAAAATCAGCAGCTCTCGCGTGCGCCGATGCGCGCGAGCGCGAGAATTTGAAGGTTCAATTAACGAGTGTCCTCCATTGTGTCGCAGTGCAGCGTGGGTCGCAAGGACGCGAGCCGCGGCTGCCGGGGTGGCCGGTGACGATCGCCGGAATCGTTCGGCCGCTCGAAGTGGAATGCATCTGGGTGGACAGTGGGAATGCCGAACTTTCGTTTGCGGATCAGGGGACGCCTGTACGCAGGCTTCATGGCCCTGGTGGCGGTCGGTCTCGTGATGGCGGTCGTTGCCGTCTGGAATTTGCGCTCGGTGCAGGATCAGGTCGCACGACAATCCGCACTTTCGGACAGCACGGCGCGGGTGCTGGAGATATCGACCCATCTGCAGGCGATCCAGCGCGCCAATCTGCGCTACGTCTACGATGCCAACGAGCCCGCGATGAAGGAGGCGCAAGAGCGCGAGGCCGCCGCGATCGAGCTGCTGCGGGTCGGCGCCAAGGGGACGCTCTCGGACGAGCGGCGTGCGCTCTACAACAGCCTGATCGACGACATCGGCAAGATGCGAAGCCTGCGTGACAACCTCGGTGACGCCGTCAACGAGGCGCGAACGGGCAAGGCGACCTTGCTGCCGGGCGGCGAGGACCTCGCCGTCAAGACGGCCAAGCTGGTCGATGTGGCGCGCGCGGCCGTCGACGAGGACACCGCAGCCCTGGTCGCCGACCTCGAATCCAGGATCCTGCTCGTTCGAATCGCAAACTGGCGTTTCCTGGCCTTGCGCGACGTGCAGGGGCCGGCGAATTTCCGGGCCAGCGTCGACCGGGCCGCACAACGGCTCGCGGCGCTCGAAAAGAGCCCGCAGGCGACGGAACTGCGCTCGACACTGGCGCCGGTGAAGACCGCGCTCGGCGTCTACAAATCCGCCTTCGAGACGACGTCCGCCGCGATGCTTCAGGCCGACGAGATCTATCACAAGAACCTCGCGCCGCTCATCGTCGACACTATCGGCCGGCTCAAGGCCGCGGAAACGACCCTGAAGAAGGACTACCAGGACTCGCGCAGCCAGGCCGAAGCTGTGATCGCCGGCACGACGACCGTTCAGGAGATTGCAGGCGGTCTGGCCATCCTGTTCGGCGCCATCGTCGCCTTCCTGATCGCGCGCAGCATCGTCGGCCCCCTGGCTTCGATGACGCGTGCGATGGGGCTGCTCGCCGGCGGCAATCTCGCGGTCGAGATTCCCGGCCGCGGCAAGACCGACGAGATCGGTGACATGGCCAAGGCGATCCAGGTGTTCAAGGACAACATGATCGACACCGAGCGGATGCGCGCCGAGCAGACCGAGCTCGAAGCCCGGCAGGCCGAAAGCCGCAAGCAGGACATGGTCAGGCTGGCCGACCAGTTCGAGCAGGCGGTCGGCGAGATCGTCAACACGGTGTCGTCGGCGTCGAACGAGCTCGAAGCCTCCGCCGGCACGCTGACTACGACCGCCTCGCGGGCGCAGGATTTGTCGACGGAGGTCGCCAGCGCCTCGCAGGAGGCCTCGGCCAATGTCCAGGCGGTGGCCTCGGCGACCGAGGAGCTCTCCTCCTCGGTGTCCGAGATCGCGCGCCAGGTGCAGGAATCCGCGCGGATCGCCCGCGACGCCGTCGGTCAGGCGAGCCGGACCAACGAGCGGGTCGGCGAGCTCTCCAAGGCCGCCGCACGGATCGGCGACGTGGTCGAGCTGATCAGCACGATCGCCGGCCAGACCAACCTGTTGGCGCTGAACGCCACCATCGAGGCGGCGCGTGCCGGCGACGCCGGCCGCGGCTTTGCCGTGGTCGCCTCCGAGGTCAAGGCCCTCGCCGAGCAGACCGCGAAGGCGACCGGTGAGATCGGCCAGCAGATCTCCAACATCCAGGCCGCCACCGAGCAGTCCGTCGGCGCCATCAGGGAAATCAGCGGCACCATCGAGCGGCTGTCGGAGATTTCCTCGACGGTCGCGGCCGCGGTGGAGCAGCAGGGCGCGGCGACGCAGGAGATTTCGCGCAACGTCCAGCAGGCTGCCGATGGCACGCAGCGGGTGTCGTCCAATATCGGCGACGTGCAGCGCGGCGCTTCCGACACCGGATCGGCTTCATCGCAGGTGTTGTCTGCGGCACGCTCGCTGTCGGCCGACAGCAACCGCCTGAAGCTGGAAGTCGCCAAGTTCCTGAGCTCGGTTCACGCCGCCTGAGGCGTGAAAAGGGCCACGCGCATGCGCGTGGCCCGACAAGCGGCGTGGTGCGATCAGGCGACCTTGGTCGTCATGTGCTTGAACATGTTGGCGCGCGCCTCGTCGTCCATCTCGGCCTTGAAGGTGAACTTGTCCTTCAGCGCGATCGCCCGGGCTGCCGCGGGCCGTCCCGAGATCTCGTCCACCAGCCGCTTCACGTTGGGATAGCGCGCGAAGGCGTCGTCGCCGAGCTTGAACGGCAACATCCGCGCCCAGCCCCACAGCGCCATGTCGACGATGGAATAATCGTCGCCGACCATGGTGTCGCGGCCGTTGAGGTGAGCGTCGAGAATCCGGTAGTGGCGATCGGTCTCGTACTGATAGCGATTATGGGCGTAGTCGTGGTTCTGGTCCTTCGGCGCGAAGTGCTTGAAGTGCACGGCCTGGCCCGAATAGGGGCCGACGCCGGTCGCGATGAACATCAGCCATGACAGCGTCTCGCCGCGCACGCTGGCGGCGGGCAGGAATTTGCCGGTCTTCTCGGCGAGATAAAGCAGGATGGCGTTCGAGTCGAACACGATGGTCCCGTTGTCGTCGATCGCCGGCACCTTGCCGTTCGGATTGACCTTCAGATAGTCGGGCGTGAACTGCTCGCCCTTGCGGGTGTCGATCTTCACCGGCTCGAAGGGAAGGCCGGCCTCTTCCAGGTAAAGCGCGACCTTGGTCGGGTTTGGCGAGCCGTTGAAATAGAATTTGAGCATCACACATCTCCCCAGGGTTTCTTGCCAATATCTCGTGCCGAGAGCGAACGCAGCATCATTGCCGCGGGGCCGCCTTCTCTTGCCTGAACCTCGTCGGAGAGGGCAACCGGCGAGTTTGCCGGGCGGTATCTGCGCTGTGCGCAGATCAGGCGGCGTAACAAAGGCCGATCGCCGCCGTAAGGACCATCGCCGCGCCGACCGCCTCCAGGCGCAGACCGAGCCGCGCAGCAAGATGCATGTCGGAGGCCCGCGCAGCGCGCTCCGAGCCGCGGGCATAGCCGTGCACGATGACGTCGTGATTGAAATTGTCGTGCGCCTCGTTGCTGCTGGCGAGCCCGACGCAAATCACGAGCACGCCGAACAGCGCGAGGCCGAAGAAGCCGAGCAGGGCGATCAGGAACATCGGAAACATGCCGAGCAGGAAGATCGGCAGCAGCGGCACCAGCAGCAATGTCTCGGACTGTCGTCGCATGGGAGCAGGCCGGTCAGGACGGGGCTGATCAGGCGAATGTAGTCCTGGCTGCCGCCTCATTCAAGGCGCCGTCGCCGTTATGCCGGGGCGCGCCTCTTGGCGCGAGCCTGGAATCCATTGGGCTGCATGTGCGGTGGTTGGATGGATTCCGGGTTCTCGCTTCGCGAGCCCCGGAATGACAGCGCAGCTTACTCGGTCGCCATTCCCGCGCGGATCTCGGCGCGCAGCTCGTCGATCAGCTTGAGACCCTTCTTGGTCTCGATGTGCCAGAAGGTCCAGCCGTTGCAGGCCTGGGCGCCTTGCGCCACCGCGCCGATGCGGTGGATCGAGCCGACCTTGTCGCCGAACATGATGGCGCCGTCGGCACGGACCAGCGCGCCGAGCTTCTTCTTGGCGTCGAACAGTTTCGTGCCGGGCATGATCATGCCGCGCTCGATCAGCTCGGAGAACGCCACGCGTGGTGCTTCGCGCGCGGTCATGAACGGGGCGAGGCTCTCCTCCGGCAGCGGCTCGACCTTGGCGATGCGCGCCTCGGCGGCTTTCGCATAGGTCTTGTCGCGCTCGAAGCCGATATAGGAGCGGCCGAGGCGTTTGGCGACGGCGCCGGTGGTGCCGGTGCCGTTGAAGGGATCGATCACGAGATCGCCGGGCTTCGACGAGGACAGCAGCACGCGCGCCAGCAGGCCTTCCGGCTTCTGGGTCGGATGCACTTTCTTGCCGTCGGCGCCCTTCAGGCGCTCCTCGCCGGTGCAGAGCGGGATCAGCCAGTCGGAGCGTGCCTGCACGTCCTCGTTGGCGGCCTTCAGCGCCTCGTAGTTGAACGTGTAGCCCTTGGCCTTCTCGTCACGCGCGGCCCAGATCATGGTCTCGTGCGCGTTGGTGAAGCGGCGGCCGCGGAAATTCGGCATCGGGTTCGACTTGCGCCAGACGATGTCGTTCAGGAGCCAGAAGCCGAGGTCCTGCATGATCGCGCCGACGCGGAAGATGTTGTGATAGGAGCCGATCACCCAGATCGTCGCCGACGGCTTCATCGCGCGGCGTGCGGCAAGCAGCCAGGCGCGGGTGAAATCGTCATAGGCGGAGAATGAATCGAACTTGTCCCAGTCGTCGTCGACGGCGTCGACGTGGGACTCGTCGGGGCGCTTGAGATCGCCCTTGAGCTGGAGATTGTAGGGCGGATCTGCGAACACCAGATCGACGCTACCTGCCTGAAGCTTCGACATCTCGGCGACGCAATCACCGAGGATGATTCGATGCGACGGAGACTCGAAATTTGTGCGGGGCGCCCTTGCAGACGCCCCGCGACGCGACTCTACCATGACTCAAGAACTCTGACTCAGGCGACGCTGTCGGCGACGCGGGACCAAACAACCGACTGACCGTTACAATGAAGCGGCAAAGTAAAAATCGACTTAACCCGCCGTTTTGTTGAGCAGACCGCGCGTCGCGTTCCGCGTGCATGTCGTCGTGCGCATTCGCTGTTTTTTACAGGGGATTTCGCGCTCGCTTGGGTTGGGGGAGCAATCGTGGCTTCAAAAAGGCTGCAAATTTCCCTCGGAAAAAATTGCTCGACCCTCGGAAAAAATTGCTGGCATCGGCATGCTGTCGCACTAGGCAATAATTGCCGAGCGGGATATTGATGAAGGCAACGGAAATTTTACGTGTGTGGCGCGTTGAGCTTTCGCGCTTCTGCGCCCAGATGATGCCAATCGAGGACTGAGGGAAACCCGCCATGCGCTACGATGATTTCCGCCGCAGCGACGACATCGAGGATCGTCGCGACGATGGTGGAGGCGGCGGTGGCGGAGGCGGGTTCGGCCTGCCCATGGGTGGCGGTGGCCTCGGCATCGGCACGATCATCATCCTTGGCCTGGTCGGCTATGCTTTCGGCATCGACCCGCGCATCCTGATCGGCGGTGCCGAGATCCTCACCGGCGGCGGCGAGGCGCCGAGCTACCAGACCGATCGCCAGTCGTCTTCGACCGCCAAGCGCGGCGCGCCGACCGACGAGATGGGCAGCATGATCGCCGGCATTCTCGGCGAGATCGACGACCGTTGGAGCGAGATCTTCCAGGCCTCGGGCCAGTCCTACACCGGCCCGAAGGTCGTGCTGTTCCGCAACGTCACCAATGGCGGTCGCTGCGGCCGGGCAGAGTCGGCGATGGGCCCGTTCTATTGTCCGCCGGACCGCACCATCTTCCTCGACACCAGCTTCTTCCGCGAGGTCGAGACGCGCTTCCGCGGCTGCTCCGGCAAGTCGGCCTGCAATTTCACCACGGCCTACATCATCGCGCACGAAGCCGGCCATCACATCCAGAACCTGCTCGGCATCATTCCGCGCGTGACGCGGCTGCAGCAGCAGGCCGGCAGCAAGGCGGAGGCCAACGCACTCCAGGTCAAGGTCGAGTTGCAGGCCGATTGCCTGTCCGGCGTCTGGGTCAACCGCGAGGCGAAGAAACGTCCGAACTTCCTCGAGGCCGGCGACATCGACGCCGCGCTGACGACGGCGAGCGCGATTGGCGACGACACGCTGCAGCGGCAGGCCACGGGACGCGTCGTGCCCGACTCCTTCACCCACGGCTCGGCCGCGCAACGCAAGCAGTGGTTCATGACCGGCTACCAGCAGGGCACGGTCCAGGCCTGCAACACGTTCGGCGGTGGGACGTAGGAACGAAGGTTTCAGGGACGCCGCGCGAATTATGATGCGCGATTGCGCATCTTGGAATCCGGGAGTAGTGCCGTCATCCTGAGGTGCTCGCCTCTTCGGCGAGCCCTAGAGGATGGCGGAGCCCGCGGCCCATCCTTCGGGGCTCACCCTGCGGTGCGCATGCACCTCAGGGCGCGCACCGCAGGATGACGGCGGTGGGCGTTGAAAGAAGGTACAGCGCTATGGCCTCCATCGACGAAACCAAGCAGTTCATCCCGCTCAACATCGCGGTGCTCACCGTGTCGGACACGCGCGCGCTTAGCGACGACAAGTCCGGCCAGACGCTCGCTGATCGTCTCACCGCTGCCGGCCATCGTCTCGCCGCGCGCGAGATCGTCACGGACGACGTCGAGGCGATCCGTGCCGTCGTCCGCCGCTGGATCGCCGATAGCGGCGTCGACGTCGTCATCACCACCGGCGGCACCGGCTTTACGGGGCGCGACGTCACGCCGGAGGCGATCGAGCCGCTGTTCGAGAAGCGCATGGACGGTTTCTCGATTGCCTTCCACATGCTGAGCCACGCCAAGATCGGGACCTCGACGATCCAGAGCCGCGCCACCGCGGGCGTTGCCGGCGCCACCTACATCTTCTGTCTGCCCGGCTCGCCCGGCGCCTGCCGCGACGGCTGGGACGGCATCCTGGCTGCCCAGCTCGACTACCGCACGCGCCCCTGCAATTTCGTCGAGATCATGCCGCGCCTGGATGAGCATCTGCGAAGACCGAAGGCGCAAGGCGCGACGGCGTAGGCGGGTTTGTCGACTGCTTCGTTGTCTTGCGAGGGAACGCATCTCCCAGACCACCTCTGTGAGTCCCAAATGAAATCTGGCGCGCTCGCGTTGATTTGGATTCTCGTAGCGTTCTGGGGCCTCGGGCTTTTCGCAATGATTGCCCGTCTTTGGTATTTTCAGATCGTGATGCTGAACAATCCGGCTCCGGACAGAACTTCGGGCTGGCAAGGTGGCTTCTTTGATGCCAGCCGTTACAATGCCGCCGGGCAGGAAGCTCATCGCAAGATGCTGAGCTTTTATTGGAAGGTGGTCGCGTTTGGCTTGGGCGGCCTGCTCGTAATCGCGATCATAGGCGTGCTGCTGAGCTGATCCACGCAGCAATACCGCTACAAATCCCGCTCCCAGGTCTCGCCCACCAGATCCTGCCCGAAACTGTGATGCGGCTCGGTCGCGACCAGCTCAAAGCCGGCGCTCTTGTAGATTCCGCGCGCGGCCACCAGGATGCTCTGCGTCCACAGTGTCATCCTCTTGTAACCGCGCTCGCGCGCGCCCTGGAGGCATTGCTCCACCAGCGCGCGACCGACGCCGAGGCCTCGCGCTTTCTTCTCCACCTGCAGCAGGCGCAGCTTGGCGATCTCGTCCGTGGCCTTGACCAGGAAGATCGAGCCGACCGGCTCGCCTCCTGATTCCGCGATCCAGCAGTGCTCGCGCGCGGGGTCGTAGTTCTTGATGAACTGCGCGCAGATCTCCGCGACCAGCGCCTCGTAGCTGATATCCCAGCCGTAGTCGGCGGCGTAGGCGGCGGCCTGTCGGGAAATGACCCAGCCCATGTCACCGACGCGATGGCTGCGCAGCACGAAAGCCGCAGGCTGGCTGCGACGTTGCTCCAGCACGGCCTCGATGGTCGCCATGGCCTGCGTGAGGCGCGTTGCGTCGCTGGCCGACAGCTGAGCCAGCATTGCGGCGACTTCGTTTTGCGAGCTGAGGTTCAGCTTGGCGAAGGTCTGGCGCCCCTTGGCGGTGAGGCTGAGCTGGTATTGCCTGCGATCTGCGGGCAGTGGCTTTCGCGTGATCAGGCCCTTTTCGTCGAAGCTCTGGATGATGCGGCTGAGATAGCCGGGGTCGAGACCAAGCTCGATTCCGATCTCTTTTGCCGCCAGGTCGTCGCGGTGAGCGAGTTCATAGAGCACCCGGGCTTCGCTGAGCGAAAAAGGGCTCTTTCCAAGGTGCTGGTCGAGCACCCCGAGCTTGCGGGTATAGAAGCGGTTGAAGGCGCGGACCGCGGTGATCGGGTCGGTAGCTTCGAATGACATGGGGGGCACCTCGATATTTGCCATTGTCAATTAATTGTTTGACTTTGGCAAGTATCTGGCAGCCTCAGGCGACCATGACGATCCGGCTGCGCAGCATGGTCCGGGACGAGCGGCCGAGCCGCCGGAGCAGCCGTGTTTCGGAATGGCGGGCCTGCGGCGGGTAGCCGCCGATCCGGTCGTAATGATCACGCGCGATCAAAAGTCCCTGGTCGCCGAGCGGGCCGACAAGCTTGCGCGCCATGGCACGGAGGATATCCCGCAAGCCGGTATCGGCGTAAGGTGAGCGCGCATAACGGAAGACGGCAGCCCGATCCCGGCCGCTGGTCGCGACGGCCTGGATGAACTGGGTGGTTTCCTCGATCCAGCCGGTTTCCAGCACCGCGCCCGCGGGCAGGAACATCAGCCAAGGCGAGCGGGCCTGGAGTGCGCCGGCCGCGAGCGCGGCGCCTTGCGAGGATCCCTCGAAGCCGACGAAACGGCAGCCTGCGACGTCGGCAACGCGCTCGATGACGCCGTTGCGGGTGCCGTCGACCAGGAGCACCTCCCGGATGATTCCGGCGGCGGCGCCGGGAACCAGCGCGGCCAGCGTGGCGACCGCCGTCTGCTCGACGCCTTCGGTCGGAATGATGACGCTCAACATGATCGAGGCTTCAATGTCTGCACTTCGGAAAGAAGCGGAGCTCGTTATGATGTTGTCATAAACACGCGGCGTTGCCGAGTGCAACTTTCCGTCCGCGCTTCGGCATGCGATGGTAAACCGCCTCCCGTCATCGCAGCCGAATGTGTCACGGGCGGGCCCGCAATATTGCCGAATGTTTCGGCACGATCCCGATTGCGTTAACCCGTGGCTGCGCCGCGACGGAGGCCTTGCATGAACGCCGATCAACTCGCCGTTGGTATGGCGCCAACACCGCCGAAGCAGGGGACTGCGCCGACGCTGCGGATCCGGGCGCTGATGCTGGGAGACCGCATCAATGCCTCCGGCCTGGAGATCGGGACGCTGGTCTCGTCCACTCCGGCCGCCTTCCGCGTCCACGCCGGCCTTGTCGTGATCTTCCGTTACGGCGTCGTGGTGCTGATCGGCCTGCTGCCTTCGGAGGAGAAAGTCCTCATCGACAATTTGAAGTCTCGCGTGACCGGCGAGCTCAGCCCGTACGAGGAGGAGATCGCGCAGGCGCAGCTCTGCAACGACGAGGCCGCCGAGGCGATCCAGCCGGGGGGGCCGATCTGCCTCGCCAAATTCTCCGACGACCGGCTGCTGCTGGTTGCGGATGCTCTCGCCAAGAGCACGTCGCTGGCGCGCGACGAGCGGCGCGTCGCTGCGGTCTTCGATGTGATCGAACCGTTTGCACGGGAGCTCGCCGAACACGGCCGCACGCCACGCCGGCGAAAGGGCATCCTGCAATTGATCGGCAGTGCGCTGCTGGTGCAGCAGCGCGTCGCCGGCCGCGTCGCGATCGCCGAGAAGCCCGACGTGCTCTGGGAGAAGCCCGAGCTCGACCGGCTCTATTCCCGCCTCGAGGACGAGTACGAGCTGAAGGAACGCCTCGACACGCTCGAGCGCAAGCTCACCGCGGTGTCGGAGACCGCCAACGCACTGACCGACATCATCGACACCCAGCGCTCGCTCCGGCTGGAGATCGCGGTCGTGGTGCTGATCGTGATCGAGGTCGCGATCGGGTGTTTTCAGATTTTTACCGGCATTCACTGAGCCGCTGCGGCGAGCCTGCCAGGTCGGCCGGATTGCGCCTTCCACGCGGCGATCTCGGCAAGCTCGGCTTCGGGCTGTGTCCGCATCGTCTCGCAGCGCCCGAGATAGAGCTCCCCGGCGTCGCCTTCGATCGTAATCCATTCGCCTTCGGCGAGAACGGCATTTCCGAGCTGGGCACGCCTCGCGACAGGGTCGATCTTCAACTCACGGCAGCCGACCACGCAGGGCTTGCCCATTTGCCGGGCCACCAAGGCTGCATGCGAGGTGCGCGCGCCGACCGCCGTTACGATGCCGGCGGCCAGAGCGAAGCCCGCGACATCGGCCGTGCTGGTATCGGAACGCAGCAGGATGACCGGCTCGCCCGCGGCCGACAGGCGCTGAGCGCTTTCGGACGAGAACGCCGCTCGTCCGATCCCGATGCCGCCACTTGCGCCGATGCCGGTCGTCGCGGGTTTGCCCGCGGAAACCAATCGGGTTTCGGTGAGCGAAGCAAGGTCGATCTCCGCGATCCGCCCCAAGGCCTCGTCCTTGGAGATCAGTCCTTCATGCACGAAGTCGATCGCGATCCTGGCGGCGGCCCGCGGCGTGCGCTTGGCCGCCCGGGTCTGGAGGATCCAGAGCTTGCCGTTCTCGACCGTGAACTCGACGTCCTGGACGTCGGCGAACGTGCGCTCAAGTTGCCTCAGGATATCGCCAAGTTCCGATTCGAGCTTCGGTAATTCACGGGCGATCGCCTCGGCCGTATCGGGTGCGCGCCTCCCGGAAACGACGTCTTCCCCCTGCGCATCGAGCACGAGGTCGATCATCGGGCGCCGCGCGCCCGTCGACGGATCGCGCGAGAATGCAACGCCCGCGCCGGAGGCAATACCGCCATTGCCGAAGACCATCGCCTGCACGGTCACGGCGGTGCCCTCGAGCGTCTCGAGGTGCTGGAGGCGTCGATAAGTCTGCGCGCGCTCGCTCATCCAGGAGCGATAAACCGCTTGGGCTGCTGCCTCCAACTGCGCGAAGGCATCCTCCAACGAGCCATCGGCGCGATCCTCGATCAGAGCCTGCTCGCGGCTGGCGAGCCGCTCAAGCGCTTCGCTGTCGAGTTCACGGTCGCTGCCGGCAGATTCGGCGGCGACGAGTTCGCAGATGTGCGCGGCAAATTCGGTCTGGTCGATATTGAGCACCGTCTCGCCAAAGCTCTCCAGGAAACGGCGCCGGCAGTCCCAGGCGAGCCGCGGCCGGCCGGTCGCACGGATCAGGCCGTGCACGGCATCGGACGTGCAGCCGACATTGAGAACGGTGTCGAGCATGCCTGGCATCGATCGCGCCGCGCCCGAGCGCACCGACACCAGGAGCGGCTGCCGGCGATCGCCAAAGCGCTTTCCGGTCGCGCTCTCCAGGAACGAAATTCCCTCCTCCAGGCCATCGCGCAGGTGTCGCGCGGCGTGCGCATGGCCGGCAATGATGTCGGCGCAGAGCTTGACCGGGAGCACGAAGGCAGGCGGCACCGGCAGACCCAGTGCCGCCATGCGGGCGAGGCTGGCGGCCTTGGCGCCGATCTCTTCGGCGGGCCGCAATTCGGAGGTTTCAGCGCCGATACGCACGATATGCATGGTGGCTTCCTCAGGCTGCAAGATCGATCATGATGTGACGGCGGAGCAGGTGCCCGAACGAGGCGAAGCGGTCGGTGGCGCGCTCGACGGCACGGGCGAGCTCGATCACCGACAGCGAGGTCGCGACGTCGAAGCCGCCGCAGAAGACCAGCGCGGTCGTCGCGCGTTCGCGGCTGTCGGCGGCGTGTTCGGCATCGATCAGGCGGGTCACGGCGGAGAGCGCGTCCTCCGAATCGGCGTGCCGTCCCTCCGGCACGTCGATCGCCGCGGCAACGCCGCTCGCGGCGACTTCAGTCGCGGTCGCCGCCACGGCGCAAAGCTCGGCCAGCGCTGCCAGCAGGGATGGATCGGTCCTTCCCGGCATCAGCGAGGCGATGAATGCAGCCTGCTCCAGCTCGTCGACGGCTTCCTCGGCGCGATCGATCAATTGCCCGATCAGCGGACGCGCATTGAGGCGGTCCACCTCGTTGCGGCCCTCGAAGGCGATTCGATCGGCCTTCTGCTCGATCATGCCGCAGTGCTGCGTCAGCAAGGCGGCGTCGGCGGGCTGGCCGGCGCGCAAGGCGGCGATATGGCGCGAGATCGCTGCGACGAGATCGTGGGCGAGGCCGATCTGGCGCAGCACGGCTGCGAGCAACGCTCCGTCGACGCGATCCAAATGCCGCATCAGGTCGGCTTCGATCTGGTCGCGCACAGTCCTGACCGAACGGCCCGCGAGCAATGCCTCGGTGGACGCGCGTAGTGACGCTTTGAGAAAATCGATGGCAGGGCTGCGGCCGAGCGCCTGGTCGAGCCGCTCGCCGAAGCCGATCCGCGCGGGGGCGGCGTTCCGCACCGCAGAGCCCAGCAGATCGTTGCCGCCGAGCTCGAGGAAACCGCGATGGCCGATCCGCTGCCGGGCCGCCCATTCCAGGATGTGGACCGCGTCCTCCTTGGCGACCCAGCTCCTCAGCAGCTTGCGCGCCTTGTTCCAGTCGATCAGAAACACCAGCGCGGCACCGACCGCCGCGAGGAACTCGTTGCGATCGGCAGCGTGTCCGGTCTGATACTGGCCGGTGACGAGATAGAAGGAATTGTCCTCGCCGAGCCCTGTGGCGGTGTGACGATCGAGCCCGCTCCAGCTCGCCTCGAACTTGTCGAACAGCGAAATGAAGAATTTCGCGCGGGCGAGGTGCACGTCGGTGTAGGTGACGGTGACCGCGTTCTTCTTCACCGCGATCACGACGACATGGGCGTCCGTGGTGCCGATGTCGTTCTGGATCAGCAGCCGGCCCTCGGTTCGCGTGGCCATGGTGTCGAGGCCCGGATGATTGAACTTGAGGCCGCGCGTCGCGTTCAGGCCCTTCATGAAAGCGGCGACCGCCGTCCGGTCCTCGCTGTGCAGACCGAAGACATGGGCGCCGTCGAGCGTTTCTTCCGCGCAAGCCGTTGCCAGCCTGTTGAGCTGCTTGTGCAGATCCATGACGAGGCGATGCAGGCTGTCGCCGCCCGCGTCCGCGACACCGGTCAGGCGCGCGATATGGGACATTGCGATCTCGGCGGTGGACTCGAGCAGGCCGGCCGCGCGGATTGCCTCGAGGCGCGTCTGCGCTCTCTCGCCTTCGCTCGCGGCGCCGGCGCCGACGGCGCGGATCATGGTCGCTGCGTCGTCCGCGATCTCCTGCATCAGCTTTGCGAGTTCGGGCGCCGCGAGCCGGCCGTGTCCGACCAGATGCGCGCCACCGATCAGCGTCGCGATGGCGGCGGGGGCGATGCCCGCCGTCTGGCTTTCGATGCCAAGGTCACTCCCGGGCCGGCCCGGCTCCTGCGCATGCTGGGCCGCCGCCTGCAGCGCGCTCATGCGCACCTTGATGCGATCATTGGCGGCAAGCCCTTCCGCGACCAGCGCGGGCAACAGGATGCCGCCTTGTCCGAGCTCTTCGATGATGTGGGTCTTCATGATCCGTCCGCTCGATGATTGATGCGGACTCTATGCCACGCGACTTTGACGGCGTCGTTGCGGCAGATCATTCATAAAAATGTCACGTGACGTCGCGTCCGCGGATCAGAGCTGCGCAATGCCGCGCGATCGTCAGCTCTTCATTGGTCGGGATGACGAGCACGTCGACAGCGCTATCGTCGCGGCTGATCCGCTCGCGCGTCTCTTCGTTCGCCGCCGCATCGATCCGCACGCCGAGCCAGCCGAGCCGTTCGCCGATCGCGCTGCGGATCTCCTCGGCATGCTCGCCGATGCCGCCGGTGAAGACCAGGCAATCGAGCCCGCCGAGCGTGGTCGCCATCATCACGATCGCTTGCGCCGCCCGGAACGTGAAGAGGTCGACCGCCTCCCGCGCCGCTTCTGTGCTGCTCGCCAGCAGCGTGCGCATGTCGGCGGAAAGACCGGAGGCGCCGAGGAGGCCGGACTCGTGATAGAGCAGGTGCTGGACCTCTTCGAGCGACATCTTCTCGTGCTGTTGCAGATAGAGCAGCACGCCGGGGTCGATCGTGCCGCAGCGCGTGCCCATCACGAGGCCGTCGAGCGGCGTCAGTCCCATCGTGGTGTCGATGCTGCGGCCGTCGCGTAGCGCGCACAGGCTGGCGCCGTTGCCGAGATGGGCGATGACGCTACGCTTTGCGATGAGCTCGGGTACAATCTGGGCGAGGCGCCCCGCGACATATTCGAACGACAGGCCGTGAAAACCGTAGCGTCGGATGCCACGCTCCTCGAAGCGCCTGGGAATGGCGAAGCGGCTCGCCGGCGGCGCGAGGCCATGGTGGAAGGCGGTGTCGAAACAGGCGATCTGCGTCAGCGCCGGCCGGATCGCGGCGAGCGTGCGGACCGGCGCGAGGCAGCGCGGCTGGTGCAGCGGCGCCAGCGGCGTCAATGCTTCGAGCTTCGCCGTGACCGCGTCCGACAACACGACCGGGCCTGAATAGTCCCGCCCGCCGTGAACGACGCGATGGCCGACGGCGCGCAGGCTGCGTTCGCCGAACCGGTCCTCGATGAAGGCGAGCACGTCGGCGAACAGATGGCCGCCGTCGGCATCCGCCGCTTCTCGTCGTGTCTCGAACAGGTCTTCGCCGGCGGGGCTCCTCACCACGAGGCGGGGTCTGGCCTCATGCTCGTCGAGCAGACCCTTGCACACCAGGCTGGGCTCGGTCGTCGAGATGTCGAACAGGCCGAACTTGACGCTCGACGATCCCGAGTTGAGGACGAGGACCGTGTCCGACATGGCTAGCGGCCGGCTCCGGCCGGGCTGCTGCCGCCGGAGCTGTTGGGCCAGACCCAGCCCTGGATCTCCGGCATGTCCTCGCCGTGCTCCCGCACATAGCGCGAATGCAGGATCAGCTTGTCGCGGAATTGCTGCTTGGCCGGCGCGGCCTTGGCCGCGAGCCCGGGCACGCGCTCGATCGCCTCGATCGCGAGGTGGTAGCGGTCGAGCTCGTTGAGCACGACCATGTCGAACGGCGTCGTCGTGGTGCCTTCCTCGGCAAAGCCGCGCACATGCATGCCGGCATGGTTGGTGCGGTTATAGGTCAGGCGATGGATCAGGTAGGGATAGCCGTGATAGGCGAAGATCACGGGCTTGTCCGTCGTGAACAGGCTGTCGAAGTCGCGATCCGAAAGCCCGTGGGGATGCTGCTCCTTCGGCTGCAGCGTCATGAGATCGACGACGTTGACGACGCGGATCTTCAGGTCCGGCAGCGCCTTGCGCAACAGGTCGACGGCAGCCAGCGTCTCCAGCGTCGGTACGTCGCCGGCGCAGGCCATCACCACGTCGGGCTCCTCGCCCGCATCTTCCGTCCCCGCCCAGCTCCAGATGCCGATGCCGGCATCGCAATGCGTGGCTGCGTCCTGCATCGACAGCCATTGCGGCGCCGGCTGTTTGCCGGCGACGATGACGTTGATGCGGTCATAGGTGCGCAGGCAGTGGTCGGCGATCCACAAGAGCGTGTTGGCATCGGGCGGGAAGTAGATGCGGACGATGTCGGCCTTCTTGTTGGCGACGAGATCGACGAAGCCGGGGTCCTGATGGCTGAAGCCGTTATGGTCCTGCCGCCAGACGTGCGAGGTCAGCAGATAGTTGAGCGAGGCGATCGGCCGCCGCCACGGCAGATGCCGTGTCACCTTCAGCCATTTGGCGTGCTGGTTGAACATGGAATCCACGATGTGGATGAAGGCTTCGTAGCAGGAGAAGAAGCCGTGCCGTCCCGTGAGCAGATAGCCTTCGAGCCAGCCCTGGCAGAGATGCTCGCTCAAGACTTCCATGACGCGGCCGTCCTGCGCCAGATGCACGTCGTAAGGCTCGATCGGCTCCATCCAGACCCGCTCGGTCTCCTCGAACACCGCGTCGAGACGGTTTGACGCGGTCTCGTCCGGACCCATGATGCGGAAGTTGCGCTCGGTCGCGTTGAGGCGGATGACGTCGCGCAGGAATTTGCCGAGCTCGCGGGTCGCTTCGCCGGTGACGGCGCCGGGCTGCGGCACATCCACCGCAAAGCTGCGGAAGTCCGGCAGCTTGAGTTCCTTCTTGAGCAGCCCGCCATTCGCATGCGGATTGGCGCCCATGCGGCGGGTGCCTTCCGGGGCCAGTGCCTGCAACTCGGGAACGAGCGCGCCCTTCGCATCGAACAGCTTTTCAGGTTCGTAGCTGCGCATCCAGTCTTCGAGAATCTTCAGATGCGCCGGATTCTCGCGGCAACCTGCAACCGGCACCTGATGCGCCCGCCAAAAACCCTCGACCTTCTTGCCGTCGACCTCCTTCGGGCCGGTCCAGCCCTTCGGGCTGCGCAGCACGATCATCGGCCAGCGCGGCCGTTCGACGCTGTCGCGCCCGTCGCGGGCATGCTGCTGGATCGAGCGGATGCTGGCAAGCGCGACGTCGAGCGCATCCGCCATGGCCTGGTGCATCAGTTTGGGGTCATCGCCCTCGACGAACAGCGGCTCGTGGCCGAATCCGCGGAAGAGATCGCGGATCTCGCTGTCGGGCATTCGGCCAAGCACGGTGGGGTTGGCGATCTTGTAGCCGTTGAGATGCAGGATCGGCAGCACCGCGCCGTCATGGGCGGGGTTCAGGAACTTGTTGGAGTGCCAGGATGCAGCGAGCGGGCCGGTCTCGGCTTCGCCGTCGCCGACGACGCACGCGACGATCAGGTCGGGATTGTCCAGCGCGGCGCCATAGGCGTGCACCAGCGCGTAGCCGAGCTCACCGCCCTCGTGGATCGAGCCCGGCGTTTCCGGCGCCGCATGGCTCGGAATGCCGCCAGGGAAGGAGAACTGCCGGAACAGCTTGCGCATGCCGTCCGCATCGCGCGCGATATCAGGGTAGATCTCGCTGTAGCTGCCTTCGAGATAGGTGTTGGCGACCATGCCCGGTCCGCCATGGCCGGGGCCGCAGACATAGATCACGCTGACGTCCAGTGCGCGGATGACGCGATTGAGGTGGGCGTAGATGAAGTTCAGGCCCGGCGTCGTGCCCCAATGGCCGAGCAATCGCGGCTTGATGTGCTCGGCGCGCAAGGGCTCGCGCAGCAGCGGATTGTCGAGCAGGTAGATTTGCCCGACGGAAAGGTAGTTTGCGGCGCGCCAGTAGCGATCAAGGAGATCAAGGTCATTGGTCGCTGAGGCCGATTGTTGTTGATTTGTCATGTTCTTGCCGATTGTTGCCGAGCTACGCCCGCGATCGTCACCAACATTGTTCCGGCGCGATCGATCCCTGACCGGCATCAAACGGAATCGTTGCGACAGGCATGTTGCGTGAGGTCAAGGGACCGCGCCCGAAATTTGGGCGGGCTACTGCGCATGGGGTTGTTTTTCCATTTTTGGTTTGTGTTCTTGATTTGTTCCTTTGGCGTGCTATCTTGGGTTCATGAGTCCAGCAGCATCCTCTCATGCTCTCAAGCACCCGCCGGTCAAGGCGCCCTCCGAGCCGGCGGGTGTGGACTCTGATTTTCCTGAGCTTGGCGTCGCCATCGACCGCGCACGCCGGCGAGGGCGCGGGGCACAGTCCAACGCCAGCGGCCGGTATGAGGCCGAGGCGCGGGTCGCGTTCGACGACGGCTGG
This sequence comes from Bradyrhizobium sp. UNPF46, assembly GCF_006658625.1. Taxonomy (NCBI): domain Bacteria; kingdom Pseudomonadati; phylum Pseudomonadota; class Alphaproteobacteria; order Hyphomicrobiales; family Nitrobacteraceae; genus Bradyrhizobium; species Bradyrhizobium sp. UNPF46. The sequence goes on along the minus strand of NZ_LFJB01000060.1, from coordinate 50,126 downwards.
CAGAGCCTGGAAGAACTGCCGCCGTTCAAGACCACGGTCGCGGTCGACACATCGCGCAAGGTGATCACCCGCAACGAGTCTCCCGATATAGGCTTCGACCGCTCGATCAATCCCTATCGTGGCTGCGAGCATGGCTGCGTCTACTGCTTTGCGCGGCCGACCCATGCCTATCTCGGCCTGTCGCCGGGGCTGGACTTCGAGTCGAAACTGTTCGTGAAGCCGGAGGCGCCGTCGCTGCTCGAGAAGGAGCTGGCCGCGCCCGGCTACGAGCCGCGGATGATCGCGATCGGCACCAACACCGATCCCTACCAGCCGATCGAGCGCGAGCGCAAAATCATGCGCGGCATTCTCGAGGTGCTGGAGCGTGCCGGCCATCCCGTCGGCATCGTCACCAAATCCGCGCTGGTGGTCCGCGACATCGACATTCTCGCGCGGATGGCCAAGCGCAACCTCGCCAAGGTCGCGATCTCCGTGACCTCGCTCGATCCAAAACTGGCGCGCACCATGGAGCCGCGGGCCTCGACGCCGCCGAAGCGGCTGGAGGCGCTGAAGCAGCTCTCGGATGCCGGCATTCCCACCACCGTGATGGTCGCACCCGTGATCCCCGCGCTGAACGATTCCGAGATCGAGCGCATCCTCGATGCCGCCGCCCATGCCGGCGTCAAGGAGGCCTCCTATGTGTTGCTGCGGCTGCCGCTGGAGGTGCGCGATCTCTTCCGCGAATGGCTGATGGCGAACTATCCGGACCGCTATCGCCACGTCTTCACGCTGATCCGAGACATGCGCGGCGGCCGCGACTACGACGCGAAATGGGGCGAGCGGATGAAGGGGACGGGACCGATGGCCTGGACCATCGGCCGCCGCTTCGAGATCGCCTGCGAGCGGCTCGGGCTCAACAAGCGGCGCTCCAAGCTGACCGCGGATCACTTTGCGCGGCCGAATCGGAACGGCGATCAGCTCAGCCTGTTCTGAGCGAGCAAGTGAAAGAGGCGTCGCATGGGTAAGGAAGTTTCGGCTCCGGTGCCGCGGCTCACCGTCATCACGCTCGGCGTCAGCAATATCCGCGCCAGCATTGCCTTTTACGACGCGCTCGGTTTTGCGCGCCGGCTGAAGGCGACCGGCGAGGCGGTGGCGTTCTACGATACCGGTGGTCCGGTGCTCGCGCTGTATCCTTGGGATCAGCTCGCGGCCGACGCCAAGCTGCCTGACAATCCCAGGTCATCGACCTTCCGCGGCATGACGCTCGCCTGGAACTGTGCCACGCGTGAGGAAGTGGATGCGGTGCTGGCCTTCGCCCTCGGCAAGGGCGCGAGGCTGCTGAAGGCCGCGCACGAGACCGATTACGGCGGCTATTCCGGTTATTTCGCCGATCCGGACGGCCATCCCTGGGAGGTCGTGGTCGCGCCCGGCATCGAGCTCGGCGATGACCGGCGGGTGCATCTGGCAGAGTAGGGCGCCAGCCTGAATAACGGGAATTGCGCGGGGTTCCGGGTTGCGCCGGCCGGAGCGCTTGCGCACCATCCCGGCCATGATTCGGGACAAGTCCACCAAGAAGCCGGCCAAAGACGCGCCCAAGCAGGTCGATGCGAAGAAGGTCGCGCCTGCCAAGGCCAGCTTCCGCCGCGAGCGCGCGCTGATCAAGCGCGGCATCTGGCCGGTTGCCGGCTGCGACGAGGCCGGTCGTGGCCCGCTCGCAGGTCCCGTGGTGGCGGCCGCCGTGATTCTCGATCCCGACCGCATCCCGCGCGGCATCGACGATTCCAAGCGCCTGACGGCCGAGGCGCGCGAAAAGCTGTTCGACAGGATCTGTGCGACCGCGCAGGTCTCCGTCGCCGTCGCCTCACCGTCGCGAATCGATCGCGACAACATCTTGCGCGCCTCGCTGTGGGCGCTGAAGCGTGCCGTGGTGGCGCTGCCGGAGGCGCCCCGTCACGTCTTCGTCGACGGCCGCGACCGACTCGACACGTCCTGCGATTGCGAGGCCGTGATCGGCGGCGACGGTATCGTGCTGTCGATCGCCGCGGCTTCCATCGTCGCCAAGGTGACGCGCGACCGCCTGATGTGCGCGCTGGCGCAGGATTGTCCCGGCTACGGTTTTGAGCAGCACAAGGGCTACGGCGTCCCCGAGCACCTCGATGCGCTGAATCGCCTCGGCCCCACCGTCCACCACCGCAGCTTCTTCGCCCCCGTCGCCGCCGCCCGCGCCAAGCATATGCCGTGGACGGTCGAGCCGGTGCAGGACCTGTTTGCGGTCACCGAGCTCGAAGTGCAGGCGGAAGCCAGCGTCGAGATCGAGGCGTCGGCGAATCTCTAGGGCTGGCCCCACAGCTTCATGGCCGGGCCTGACCCGGCCATCCACGTCTTTCCTGCGGTACGAGAACGTGGAAGCCCGGGCATGACGAGCAAACCGCCGTTGCCACGACGCATGACGCCCTTTATCAAAACAGATGTGAGCGAATAGGGCCGGCTGGACGGGTTGGCTGCATCTTTCGGGCGTTGCATGCGGTTTACCTCCCTGGTCATCGAGCTCATTCGCGCCCGGCCGCGGCTGATCGTGTGGATCGCCGTGCTGCTTCAGGCCGCGATGTGGCTCTTTGTGGCGCTGGTGTTCTACCGCAGCCCGCCCGGCACGCTCGCAACGCTCCTTGCCTTCGGACGCGAATACCACGTCGGCACCGATCTCGGCCCGCCCTTGCCGGTCTGGCTCGCCGACATCGCCTATCGCGCCGCAGGCGGCCACATGTTCGGCGTCTATGTTCTCGCCGAGCTCTGCGAGATCGCGACGTTCATCGCGCTCTACCATCTGTCCCGTGCCGTGGTCGGGTCGCAGCAGGCGGTGCTCGCCGTGCTCCTGACCATGACGGTGCTCGCGTTCTCCTCGTCGGCGCTCGACTTCGGTCCCCTCGTCCTGGCCCGCCCGCTCTGGGCGTTGCTGCTGCTGCACTCCTGGCAGATCATCGGCCAGCGCCGCGGCAATGCCTGGTTCGCCTGGTCGATCGAGGCCGGCCTGCTGCTGCTGACAACGCCCGCCGCGATCTTCCTGCTGCTCCTGCTCGTCGTCTTCGCGCTCTCGACCGCCGGCGGCCGCCGCACGCTGCGCGCGCTCGATCCGCTGTTCGCGTTGATCGTCGTGGCCGTGCTGGCGCTGCCCTATGCGGTCTGGCTGATGCGGGCCCAGACGCTGGTTCTGCCCACCTTGCCTGAGGTCGCCGAGCTGAACGCCCGCGCGCTCCACGCGGCCTGGCTGCTCGGCGGCCTCGTGCTCGGGGCCGCCGCGATTCCGGCGCTGACCTTCCTCAACACCGGCCTGTTCGTCGCCAAGGGCGAGGAGGCGCCGATCATCTATCGTCCGCCGGTCGAGCCGCTCGCCCGCAACTTCGTCTTCTTCTTCGCGCTGGCCCCGGCGCTCGGTGCCGTGCTGATCTCGGGCCTGCTGGGTCTCGATTCCGTCGTGGGCGGAGCCGGTGTCGTGCTGGTGCTGTCCGGGCTTGCCGTGGTCGTCGCGGCCGGCGACCTCATCGCGATGCGCCGCGCGCGCATGCTGCGCATGGTGTGGGCTGCCGCCGTCGTCGCGCCGGCCGCCGGCGTGGTGCTCGCCGTGCTGTTCCTGCCCTGGACCGGGGCCAACGAGATCGCGACCTCGATGCCCGCGCGCGCGATCTCGGATTTCTTCGACGAGAGTTTCGCCCGCCGCACCAACCACCGCCTGCGCGCGGTTGCCGGCGAGACCCAGCTGGCGAGCCTGATCACGCTGCATTCGGGGCGACCGCACCTTTTCATCGACGCGAACCCTGCGCGGACGCCATGGATGGATCAGACCAAGTTCAGCGAGACCGGCGGTGTCGTGGTCTGGCGCGCCTCCGATACCGCCGGCACCCCGCCGCCGGACATCCTCAAACGCTTTCCCGGCATCGTGCCGGAAGTGCCGCGCGCCTTCGAATGGCTGGTGACCGGGCGCCAGCAATTGCTGCGCGTCGGCTGGGCCATCGTGCGGCCGAAGGGGACATAGGCAGGTGTCGTGCCCCGGACGCAGCGCAACGCCTTTTCGGCGGTGCGCTGCAGAGCCGGGGCCCATCTCTCCGCATCGTACCTTGTTGTTCTGGGTCCCGGCTCTGCGGAGCGTCACTGCGTGCCGCACCGCGTCCGGGACACGAGAGCGCTATCCCGCCAGCACCTTCGCGATCGCGCGCAGATCCTGCCAGGCCAGCCGCTTGTAGGACGGCGAGCGGAGCAGATAGGCCGGATGGAACGTCGGCAGCGCGCGGATGGTGCGCGCGCCCGTCTCGTAGTCGAACCAGCGGCCGCGCGTGCGCATGATGCCCTCGCGCGTTCCGAGCAAGGTCTGGGTCGAGGGATTGCCGAGCGTGACCAGCACGTCGGGATTCACCAGCTCGATCTGGCGCTGGATGAAAGGCAGGCACACTTGCGTCTCCTGCGGCGTCGGCGTGCGGTTGCCGGGCGGCCGCCAGGGTATCACGTTGGCGATGTAGGCGGTGCCGCGGTTGAGGCCGATCGCGCCGATCATGAGGTCGAGCAGCTTGCCGCTGCGTCCGACGAAGGGTAGCCCTTCGATGTCCTCGTCGCGGCCCGGCGCCTCGCCGACGAACATGATGCGTGCCTGCGGATTGCCGTCGGCGAACACCAGCCGCGTCGCGGTGTGCTTCAGCGCGCAGCCCTCGAAGTTCTGCATCAGCTCGCGCAGCGCCTCCAGCGTCGGCGCGGTGCGCGCCGCCTCGCGCGCCGAAGCAATGGCGATGTCGGGCGCGGGTGCGGCCTCGCCACGCATCACCGCGGGCGCTGCCACCGGCCGAGGCGCCTCGGCTGGCGCTACGCGCGGGGCCGGCGGCGGCGCATCGATTTCCGCCAGGCGGTCTATCGGTTCCTCTGCGAGCGCACAGTCGACTCCCGCCTCCAGATAGAAGGCAAGCAGCTCACGGACGGTGGGGGCGGGTTCGGGGATCATGGAAAGTCAGACTTTTATATCATTTTGGGGCGCCTTGCATCCCAGCGAAACGCATTTCCGCTGTTGTCCTGCCCGGAAAAATCGGAAACAAGGGGGCCGCAAACGACCGAGGACCGTCTCAAGGGCTGAGATCAGATGAGCACCGAAGAACTTCCCCCGCGCGAATCCATGGAATTCGACGTCGTCATCGTCGGCGCCGGCCCCTCGGGCCTGTCGGCCGCGATCCGGCTGAAGCAGCTCAATGCCGATCTCAACGTCGTCGTGGTCGAGAAGGGCTCCGAGGTCGGCGCGCATATCCTTTCCGGCGCGGTGATCGATCCCGCAGGTCTCGACAAGCTGGTCCCGGACTGGCGCGACGATCCCGATTGCTCGCTCAAGACCCAGGTGAAGGACGATCGCTTCTTCTGGTTCACCGAGACCGGCGCGATCAAGCTGCCCAACTTCATCATGCCGCCGCTGATGAACAATCATCATTGCTACATCGGCTCGCTCGGCAATGTCTGTCGCTGGCTGGCGCGCAAGGCCGAGGCGCTCGGCGTCGAGATCTATCCGGGCTTTGCCGCCGCCGAGGTGCTCTATGACGAGGCGGGCAACGTCAGGGGTATCGCCACCGGCGACATGGGTATCGGCCGTGACGGCAAGCCGAAGGACTCCTTCACGCGCGGCATGGAGTTGCTCGGCAAATACACGCTGTTCGCGGAAGGCGCGCGCGGCAGCCTGACCAAGCAGCTCATCGCGAAATACGCGCTCGATGCCAAGAGCGAGCCGCCGAAATTCGGCATCGGCCTCAAGGAAGTCTGGCAGATCGATCCCGCCAAGCACCAGAAGGGTCTCGTCCAGCACGCAGTCGGCTGGCCGCTGGGCAACGACACCGGTGGTGGCCTGTTCTTCTATCATTACGACGAGAACCTGGTGTCGATCGGCTTCGTCGTCCACCTCAACTACAACGATCCCTATCTGTCGCCGTTCGACGAGTTCCAGCGCGTCAAGAACCATCCGGCAGTGCGCTCGACGCTCGAAGGCGGCAAGCGGCTGGCCTATGGCGCCCGCGCCATCACCGAAGGCGGCTACCAGTCGGTGCCGCGGCTGAGCTTCCCCGGTGGCGCGCTGATTGGCTGCGCTGCCGGCTTCGTCAACGTGCCGCGCATCAAGGGCGTGCACAACGCGATGGGCACCGGAATGCTCGCCGCCGAGCATGTGAGCGCCGCGCTGGCTGCAGGCCGCGCCAATGACGAGCTCGCCGAATACGAGAACGCCTGGCGCGACTCCGTCGTCGGCAAGGACCTCTATCCCGTCCGCAACGCCAAGCCGCTGCTGTCGAAGTTCGGCACCTTCATCGGCGCGGGCCTCGGCATCTTCGACATGTGGTGCAACACGCTGTTCGGCGCCTCGCTGTTCGGCACCCAGTCTCATGCCAAGCCGGACCGCGCCACGCTCGACGCGGCGAAGAGCCACGCTCCGAAGAACTACCCGAAGCCGGACGGCAAGATCTCCTTCGACAAGCTGTCCTCGGTGTTCCTGTCCAACACCAACCACGAGGAGGACCAGCCGGTCCATCTCAAGGTCGCGGACATGAACCTGCAAAAGACCTCCGAGCACGACGTCTTCGCCGGTCCTTCGAATCGCTATTGCCCCGCCGGCGTCTACGAGTGGGTCGAGGAAGGATCGAGCCTGCGTTTCCAGATCAACGCCCAGAACTGCGTTCACTGCAAAACCTGCGATGTGAAGGACCCCAACGGTAACATCACCTGGGTTCCGCCAGAGGGCGGCGGCGGCCCGAACTACGAGGCGATGTAAGCGGGGACCGGACAGGCGGACCTGATCACACGAAGGCGGTCCGGTGCACGTTCGCGTGAGGAGTGGGCCGCGGCCACCGGTCGCGGCCACGATAAGGCCATAGTGGCGGCGTCTTGGGGCTGCTCTTGACCTGTTACGGGCCGATTTGGGGCGTGCGGAGGGGGACCCTCGGTCCGAATCCTTGCGGCGAAGCGCCAAAAGCGGCATTGTCAGACTGACGGTTCCGGGTCCGGATGCCTCCGGCCGCGTTCGCATGCGATACGGCCCTCTGCTGCAAACCCAGGCACTACCAACTCAAGGCGAGCCCTGATGCTTTCAAATCGTTTCAACCGCTGGACTGTTGCCGCCATCGCCCTCATGGGCACAGCGATGGCAACCGTCCCCGGCAGGGTCCTGGCGCAGACGCCGGATCATCCCTCCGATACGGCGGCGCAGTTTCCGACCCGGAACGATCTGAAGTCGCTCACCACCGCCGGCAGCTATCTTGCCGCCCGCCATGCCAGCGTCGAGCGCGACGCCGCTTCCGCCGCCGCGTTCTATCGCTCGGCGCTGCGCACTGATCCCAAGAACAACGAACTGCTCGACCGCGCCTTCATCTCCTCCGTCGCCGACGGCGACATCGAGGAAGCCGTCAAGCTCGCCGAGCGCATCCTCACCATCGACAAGACCAACCGCGTCGCGCGTCTCGTCGTCGGCGTGCATGATCTCAAGGTGAAGAAGTACGCAGCCGCGCAGACCAACATCAACCAGTCGATCCGCGGCCCGATCACCGATCTCGTCGCCACGCTGCTGTCGGGGTGGGCTGCCTACGGCGCGGGCGATGCCAAGGGCGGCGTCGCCACCATCGACAAGCTGGCAGGTCCGGAATGGTATCCGCTGTTCAAGGATCTTCATGCCGGCATGATCCTCGAGCTCGCGGGCAAGGAGAAGGACGCCGGCGCCCGTTTCGAGCGCGCCTACAAGCTCGACGATTCCATGCTGCGCGTGACCGAGGCCTATGCGCGCTGGCTGTCGCGCAACAAGGATTCCGCCGCCGCGACCACGGTCTATCAGGCCTTCGACAAGAAGCTCGCGCGCCATCCGCTGATCCAGGAGGGCCTGCGTGAGACCAAGGCCGGCAAGAAGATGCCGCCGCTGGTCGATTCGGCGCAGGCCGGCGCTGCCGAGGCGCTCTACGGTATCGGCGCGACGCTGACTCGCCGCGGCGGCGAGGATCTGGCCCTGGTCTATCTCCAGCTCTCGCTCTATCTGCAGCCGACGCATCCGCTGGCGCTGCTCTCGCTCGCCGATCTCTACGAATCGGTGAAGCGGCCGCAGATGGCGATCAAGGTCTATGAGCGCGTGCCCGCGGCATCGCCGCTGAAGCGTAACGCGCAGATTCAGCTCGCCATTGACCTCGATTCCGCCGACCGCACCGACGAGGCGATCAAGATCCTCAAGGGCGTCACCGCGGAGGACCCTAAGGATCTCGAAGCCATCATGGCGCTCGGCAATATCGAGCGCGGCCGCAAGAAGTTCGGCGATTGCGGCGCGACCTACTCGCGCGGGGTCGACGTGCTGCCGGCCGGCAACGACAAGGCCAACAGCGTCTGGTACTATTATCGCGGCATCTGCGAGGAGCGCTCCAAGGAGTGGGCCAAGGCCGAGGCCGACATGAAGAAGGCGCTCGAGCTGCAGCCAGATCAGCCGCATGTGCTCAACTATCTCGGCTATTCCTGGATCGACCAGGGCGTGAATCTCGACGAAGGCATGAAGATGATCAAGCGCGCCGTCGAGCAGCGTCCCGACGACGGCTACATCGTGGATTCGCTCGGCTGGGCCTATTACCGCATCGGCAATTACGAAGAGGCGGTGAAGAACCTCGAGCGCGCGATCGACCTCAAGCCGGAAGATCCGACCATCAACGATCACCTTGGCGATGCCTATTGGCGCGTCGGCCGCACGCTGGAAGCCAAATTCCAGTGGGCGCATGCCCGCGATCTCAAGCCCGAGCCGGAGGAGCTTCCGAAGATCGAGGCGAAGATCGCCAACGGCCTCAGCGAGGACAACGCGAACTCTTCGGCCGCGCAGGCGGACAAGAAGAAGGACGACGGCAAGGGCGGCTAGTCTTGCGCATGATCCGGAAAAGTGTGTAGCGGTTTTCCGACAAGATCATGCGCGACAAGGAACTGAAGTTGGGGGCGTGTCGCCGATGCCGGCGTTGATTGAAGAAGGACGGGCGAAGGTCAATTTGAGCCTTCGCGTCGTCGGACGTCGTGCCGACGGCTATCATGATCTCGAAAGCGTGGTCGCGTTTGCCGACTGCGCCGACCGGCTGACGCTGGAGCCGGGTGGCGAGCTGAAGCTCACCACCACCGGGCCGCTGGCCGCGGCCTGCGGCGATACCTCCGACAATCTCGTGTTCAAGGCCGCCAAGCTGCTGGCCGAGGCGGTGCCGAACCTGAAGCTCGGCGCGTTCGCGCTCGACAAGGTGCTTCCCGTGGCAGCCGGCATCGGCGGTGGCTCGGCCGACGCCGCGGCGGCGCTGCGGCTCCTGGCGCGTCTCAACGATCTGTCGCTCGATGATCCCCGCCTGCAGAAGGTCGCGCTCGCGACCGGCGCCGACGTGCCGGTGTGCCTGTTCTCGCGCGCCTGCGACATGACCGGCGTGGGCGAGCAGCTGCTGCCGCTCGAGCTGCCCAGCATGCCCTGCGTGATGGTCAATCCCCGCGTGCCTGTCGCCACCAAGGATGTTTTCAAGGAGCTGGGCCTGCGCAACGGCGAGCTCCTGGTCGGCGCCACCTCGGTTCTGGGAGCTCCGGCCTGGCCGGAGGAGGGCGGGTCGATCGCCGATTGGGTCGAGGTTCTCGAAAGCGTTCCCAACGATCTCGAAGCGCCTGCGTTGCGGATCGAGCCCGTGATCGGCGAGGTGCTGCAGGCGCTGCGTGACTCCGCCGGCGTCAAGCTGGCCCGTATGTCGGGCTCCGGCGCAACGTGCTTTGCGATCTATGGGTCGCCCGCCGATGCGCATGCTGCGGCCGAAAGGATCCGGCGCGACCATCCCGGCTGGTGGGTGCATGCGGGGACATTGAGCTAGGTGCTTCTCCAAAGGCTACGCCGTAGGATGGGCAAAGGCGCGCTTGCGCCGTGCCCACGACATTTCTGATGCGGTGACACAGCGTGGGCACGCTTCGCTTTGCCCACTCTACGGCAGCAGAGCTAGTTGCTGCCGTCTTCGGCCAATCCCAAAAACCGCCGAATCTCGCCCAGCACCTCGTCCGGCTTGTCGTGCTGCAGCCAGTGTCCCGCCCCAGCGATGGTCTCGATGCGCGCGTTCTGGAAATAGCGCTCCAGGCCCGCCGCTCTGGCACCGGCCAAGAAGCTCTCGCCGGCATTGAGCAGCAGCGTCGGGCAGGCGATGCGGGACCATAGCGCGACGTGATCGTCCGGCCAGAGCCGGTGCGGCGCCGAGGCGCGCTGATAGGGATCGAACTTCCAGCTATAGGTGCCGTCCTCGTTCTGCCGCGCGCCGTGCGTTGCAAGATGCAGCGCGAGGTCGCGGGCGAGGCGCTTGTTGTGAAGCACCATCTGCGCCGCTGCGTCCTCCAGGGTCGCATAGCGACGCGGCGTGCGGTCGTGAAGCTTGTCGAGCTGGGCGACCCATTTGCCGATGCGCTCGTGCACCGGCGGTTTCGGCGTGTCCGGCAGCATCGTCACGCCGTCGAGCACGACCAGCTTCTTGACGTGCTCCGGAAACGCCCCCGAGAAGATCAGGCTCACCATGCCGCCCATCGAGTGGCCGATCAGCGTGACCTCGGTTGCAGCGATGACGCGGAGGAGCTGGGTGAGATCGTAGACATATTCGGTCAGGGCGTAGCTGCCGCCGCGGGTCCAGTCGGAATCGCCGTGGCCGCGCAGGTCGGGTGCGACCACGTGAAAATGCGGCTGCAGCGACCGGGCGATGCCGTCCCAGCTTCGGCAATGATCGCGGCCGCCATGGACCAGGATGAGTGGCAGCGCGCTCTCGTTGCCCCAATCGGCGTAATGTAGCCGCAGACCGTGGGACTCGTAGAAGCAGCTTTTCGGAGCGGGCATCACGGCGCTATCCATTCGCCGGCCGCCGAGCCAGTGCGAGCGACAGGCCGAGGCCCGCGATGAAGACGCCGGAGCCCTGGGTGAGATGGCGCATCAGATGCGGCCGTCCGACCAGCTGCGTGCGGGTTGCGGAGGCCATCAGCACCACGATGATATCGGCGAGCGTGTTCAACGCGACCGAGATTGCGCCGAGCATGATGAACTGCAGTGTGGGGCTCGATCCCGCGGGATCGAGGAACTGCGGGATGAAGGCAAGGAAGAACGCGGCGGTCTTCGGGTTCAGCGCCTCGACCAGCACGCCGTCGCGGAACGCGCGCTTGTCGCCGGTGCTTTCGCTCTCCAGCGGCAGCGCGCGGCCGGCGCTGCGAAAGGTCTTGATGCCGAGCCAAACCAGATAGAGCGCGCCGACGAACTTCACGGCGGCAAACAGCTCGGCGCTCGCAAGGATGATGGCGGAGATGCCGAGGCTGCCGGCGGCCACGTGAACCAGCCCGCCCAGTGCCGTGCCCGCAGTCGATGCAAAACCGTTGGCCCGTCCTTCCGACAAGGTTCGTGCGGCGACGTAGAGGACGCCGGGGCCGGGGACCGCGGCGATGAGACAGGCCGCGGCGAGGAATAGCCAGAAATTGGTTTCGATCATCCCGTTTTCGTAACGGAGCGGGCCGCGATTGCAAGGCCTGTTGTTCAAAGTCCTCTCGCTCAAAGCCTCTCGTTCAGCCCGTGCGGCGGAAGATCACGCTGGCATTCACCCCGCCGAAGCCGAAGCCGTTGGAGATGGCGTGCTGCATCGCCATTGGCCGCGCGCTGCCCGAGACGATGTCGATGCCGTCGGCGCCCGCGTCGGGGTCTTCCAGATTGAGGGTCGGCGGCGCGATCTGGTCGCGCAAGGCGAGCACCGTGAAGATCGCCTCGAGGCCGCCGGCGGCGCCGAGCAGATGACCGGTGGCGGATTTGGTCGCGCTCACCGCGATGCCGCGGTTGCGGCCGAACAGCGCGGCGATGGCGCCGAGCTCGCTCTCGTCGCCAGCCGGCGTCGAGGTCGCATGTGCGTTCAGATGCTGCAGATCAACGGGTGCAAGCTTGGCCTGCCGGAGCGCGATCTCCATGGCGCGGCGGGCGCCCTCGCCATCGGGCGGGCCCGACGTCATGTGATAGGCATCCGCGGTGGTGCCGTAGCCGACGATCTCCGCAAGCGGCGTGGCGCCGCGCGCCAGCGCGTGCTCGAGCTCTTCGACCACCAGGATTCCGGCACCTTCGCCCATGACAAAACCGTCGCGCTTCCGATCGAATGGGCGCGAGGCGCGCGCGGGCTCGTCGTTGAATCCGCTCGACAGCGCCCGCGCCGCGGCAAAGCCGCCGAGGCTGACGATATCGATGCAGGCCTCCGCGCCGCCGCAGATCGCGACATCGGCTTCGCCCGCACGGATCATGCGCGCGGCATCGCCGATCGCCTGCACGCCGGCGGCGCAGGCGGTGACCGGCGTGCCCAGCGCACCCTTGTAGCCGTATTTGATCGAGACGTGGCCGGCGGCGAGATTGGCCAGGAACGAGGGGATCGTGAACGGCGAGAGCCGGCGCGCGCCGCGCTGCTCGGTGATGCGCACCGCCTCCGCCATCGCCGGGAAGCCGCCGACACCGGATGCGATGATCGTCGCGGTGCGTTCCAGCGCGCTCGCGTCCTGCGGCGTCCATCCGGCCTGTGCGACCGCTTCGGCCGTGGCGAGCAGGGCGAACAGGATGAAGCGGTCCATCTTGCGCTGGTCTTTTGGCGCGGCAGCCTGCGCGGGATCGAACCCGCCTTCGTCGTCATCGGCCTTGTCGGGCACGCGGCCGGCAATGCGCGCCGGCAGCGCCTGCGCCCATTCGGGCAGCGGACGCAATCCGCTCTGGCCGGCGAGCAGTCGGCGCCAGGACAACTCGACACCGCAGGCCAGCGGCGACACCGCGCCCATTCCCGTCACGACGATACGACGCATGTCTAGTCTCCCGCCGGCGCGACGGCCGGGTTCATGGCCTTGAGCGAAGCGATGCGCTTGCGCATTCCGCGGCTGGCACGAGGCCCTGCAATCGCGACCGTGTTGGCGAGCGTGATGGGCTGCTTGCTGCCGGCGTCAACGACCACGGGATCGAGCGGGCGGACGTCGTCGCGGCTCGCCAGCAGAATGGATTCGCCTTTAGGCGCGAGATGCCTGTTGCCCCAGGCCAACAGCGCAGCAATGACGGGAAAGAAATCCCGCGCCTTGTCCGTCAGCACATATTCGTAACGCGGCGGGCGTTCGTTGTAGCGGCGACGCACGAACATGCCGCTCGCGGTGAGATGCGCGAGCCGCCGCGACAGGATGTTCGGCGCGATTCCGAGGCTCTGCGAGAACTCGTCAAACCGCGTCGCACCCTGGAACGCGTCCCGCAGGATCAGAATGCTCCACCACTCGCCGACGGTCTCGACCGCGCGGCCGACAGGGCATTCCAGGATGGAGGGGGATTTGGGCTGCATGGCAGCAAGTTAGGTTAGTAACTTGCAAAAAGCAAGTAACTGGTTCCGCAGATGCGGACCGCGAGAATGCGGCTATGGTGATGAGCGGTGGCTGTCGAACAAACAACTCTCGTGCCCCGGACGCAGCGCAGCGCCTCCTGGCGATGCGCTGCAGAGCCGGGGTCCATGTTGACGAGAGCCGTGCATGTCGCGTGGGTCCCGGCTCTGCGCAGCAGCGTTTCACGCTGCAGCGCGTCCGGGACATGAGAAGCAGCGGTGTCGCCTCACAACGACGATGTTGGTGTAGCGGGCGTTTATCTAGGACCGTCACCCTGAGGCGCTCGCCCGGCGACGCGACAGCGTCGCCGGGCGAGCCTCGAAGGGCGACGCCCGGCTGCATCTCGGCCGTGCATCCTTCGAGGCTCCTGGCGCGATGCTTCGCATCGTGCCATTCGCGCCTCAGGATGAGGGGGTTGGCAGAACTGGAATGGTTGCTGGGCAGCAGCGCCTAATGCGACCGCGCCAGGCAGAACGCCACCACCTGCTCCAGCGCGCTCTTCATCGGCGAGGAGGGGAACAGCGCCAGCGCGTCGACGGCCATGGCGCCGTAGTGCTGGGCGCGGCTCAGCGTATCCTCGAGCGCGCGGTGCTTGTTCATCAGGCCGATGGCGTGATCGAGGTCGCTGTCGCCGATCTCGCCGCGCTCCAGCGCCCGGATCCAGAACGCGCGCTCGGTGTCGTTGCCGCGGCGGAAGGCGAGCACGACGGGCAGCGTGATCTTGCCCTCGCGGAAATCGTCGCCGGTGTTCTTGCCGAGCTTGGCGCTCTTGCCGCCGTAATCGAGCACGTCGTCGACGAGCTGGAAGGCGATGCCGAGATTCATGCCGACCGAGCGGCACGCGGTCTGCTCGGCCTTCGGGCGGTTGGCGATGACGGGGCCGACCTCGCAGGCGGCGGCGAACAGCTCGGCGGTCTTGCCGCGGATCACGGCGAGATATTCGTCCTCGGTGGTGGCGGTGTTCTTGGCGGCGGCGAGCTGCATCACCTCGCCCTCGGCGATGGTGGCGGCGGCCGCGGAGAGGATGTCGAGGGCGCGGAGCGAGCCGACCTCGACCATCATGCGGAAGGCCTGGCCGAGCAGGAAGTCGCCGACCAGGACGCTCGCCTCGTTGCCCCAGAGCATGCGCGCCGACAGCTTGCCACGCCGCATCTCGCTTTCGTCCACGACGTCGTCATGGAGCAGCGTGGCGGTATGCATGAACTCGACGGAGGCGGCGAGCTTGATGTGGCCGTCGCCGGTGTAGCCGGCGAGGTTGGCCATGGCGAGCGTCAGCATCGGCCGCAGCCGCTTGCCGCCGGAGGAGATCAGATGGTTGGCCACTTCCGGGATCATGGTCACGTCCGAACCGGTCCGAGACAGGATCGTGGCGTTGACGCGCTCCATGTCAGGGGCGACAAGGGCCACCAGCTCTTCGATCGACGCGCCGGGAGTTTCGAAAGGTACGATGACGGCCACGCCGGTCTCCAATATTTGCCCCGGAAGGGCTATTCTGACGGAAAGACAATAGAAACTGCAGGCGGATGCGGCAAGTGCTGCGGAACCATTGACATTTGCCGCTTGACCCCCCTCAGGCAGGAGACCCTTGATTTGCGCGAACTGGTTCGGACCAACGATATCGTGCTGGTATCGGCGATCGGCGCGCTGCTCGACGGCGCCAACATCCATCATCTGGTGCTGGACCAGAACATGAGCATCATCGAGGGCTCGCTCGGCATTTTGCCGCGGCGGATCCTGGTTCACGAGGACGACGCCCAGGAGGCGCGGGCGCTCCTCACCGAGGCCGGCCTCAGCCACGAACTGCGCGGCGATGAGTGAGGCCGCAGATATGACCGAGGACGCCTTTCTCGGCGGCCAGTTGCGCCTGAGGCAGAAGCGGAGCGGCCATCGCGCCGGGCATGATGCCATCCTGCTTGCGGCCGCGACGGAGGCCCGGGCAGGGGACCGTGTGGTCGATTTCGGCGCAGGTATCGGCACGGCCGGGCTGGCGCTGGCCTGCCGCATTCCCGGTATCAGGCTCGGCCTGGTCGAGTTCGATCCGGAGCTGGCCGCGCTCGCGCGCGACAACGCGGCGGCGAACGCGATTGCCGCCGAGACCATCGTGCTCGACGTCACGGCCGACGCCGAGACCTTTGCGTCAAACGGGCTGCCGCCCGACAGCGTCGACGTGGTGCTGATGAATCCACCCTTCAACGATCCGGCCCGGCATCGCGGCTCGCCGGATCAGCTGCGTCACAGCGCGCATGTGGCAACGGAGCAGACGCTGCATGCGTGGGTGCATGCAGCGCGGCGTGTCCTCCGATCGAACGGCGCGCTGACATTGATCTGGCGTGCTGATGGAATCGCCGATGTTCTGGCGGCACTGTCGCGTGGCTTCGGCAGCCTCGCGATCCTGCCGGTTCACGGAGAGACGGGGCGGCCCGCGATCCGCGTGCTGGTACGTGCGGTCAAAGGCGGCCGGGCCCCGACACGATTGCTGCCGGGCCTCATGCTCAACGACGAGTCAGGCGTGTCAAAAAACGAATTGACGAAGATTATGGAGGGGAGAGCGGCCTTGCCGCTGGTGGAACCGTGACGGCCTACTGGGGAAGCGATTCCGACTGTTGCTCTTGCGGAGTGGTCAGGCGGATCGCCATGAACAGCGCACCGATCAGCAGCATCAGCAGGTAGATTTTCATGGTGTTCTCCGCTGCCTCATTCCAGCCTCCAGGCGGAAAATCTGCAAAACACGTTCCAGGCACTTCCAATGACAGTCGCGTGATAAGAAATGGTTAATCAGAGGTAACGGCATGGCCGAACAATTGAACGATCGTGAGAGTTCCGGCCTGGCCGACAAGCTCATGCAATATCTGCCGGCGCGCTTCCGCCCCGGTACGGCGGTCGTGCCGGTGGTGCGGCTGTCGGGCGTGATCGGCGCGGTGACGCCGCTGCGCCCGGGCCTGACGCTCGCCGGCGTCGCCAAGGTGCTGGAGCGCGCGTTTTCGTATCGACACGCCAAGGCGGTAGCGCTGGTGATCAATTCGCCCGGTGGCTCGCCGGTGCAGTCGCGCCAGATCTATCTGCGCATCAAGCAGCTCGCGGCGGAGAAGAAGCTGCCGGTGCTCGTGTTCGTCGAGGACGTTGCGGCCTCCGGCGGCTACATGATCGCCTGCGCCGGCGACGAGATCATCTGCGATCCCTCCTCGATCCTCGGCTCGATCGGCGTGGTCGGCGGCAGCTTCGGTTTCCAGGAGGCGATCAAGCGGCTCGGCATCGAGCGGCGCCTCTACACCGCCGGCGCGCACAAGGCGATGCTCGATCCGTTCCTGCCCGAGAACCCCGACGACGTCGCCAAGCTGAAGGCGCTTCAGCGCGAGATCCATCAGATCTTCATTTCGCTGGTGAAGGACAGTCGCGGCGCGCGCCTCAAGGGCTCCGACGACACCCTGTTCACGGGAGAATACTGGGCCGGCGAGAGTTCGGTCGCGCTCGGGCTCGCCGACAGCATCGGCGATCTCCGCTCAACTCTTCGTGCCCGCTATGGCGAGAAGGTTCTCACCCCCGTGATTGCGCAGCCGACCGGCTTGCTGTCCGGCCTTCTGGGGCGGAAATCGCCCGGCGCGGGGCAACTTTCGGCCATGGAATCAATGGCCGGGCTGCCGGATGAGCTGATCTCGGCGGTCGAGACGCGGGCGATTTGGGCGAAATTCGGGTTCTAGGCTGGGCCCTCCCGCGCCATTTGGTCCGAGGGCGCCCAATTGCGGCGCGGCCCCGACTGCGCGAGAATGCACGTGGGGGCTGAGCACTAGACAAGGATCGACCGATGCCGCCGTTCGTTGCATTTGCGGGCGTCCTGGGCGGGCTTGCAGTGGTCCGCTGGGCCTACAAGACCGCTGTCAGGATCAACCTGGAGCTGGAGGAGATGCGCCTGTCGCGCGTCGCTGAAGCCGCCCACATGGGGAACATCCAGACGCTGAAACGTGATCCCGTGACCGGGGCTTATAGGCCGGGTTAGCTAGCGCCTTTCCATTTGCACCGTCATTCCGGGGCGGTCCAAAGGACCGGACCCGGAATCTCGAGATTCCGGGTTCGATGCTGCGCATCGCCCCGGAATGACAGCCATTTCCGCCCCCTTTGCCTTGATTCCCACCCCCACCGTCGATACGGTCCCGCGCGATTCAAAACCCCCGCGAGAGCCTGATCTGACGATGGACGCCTCATTGCCCGCCCATATGCGCCCGGAACGCTCGTTCCAGGGCTTTATCCTCGCGCTCCAGCGGTTCTGGGCCGAGCAGGGCTGCGTGATCCTGCAGCCCTACGACATGGAAATGGGCGCAGGCACCTTCCATCCGGCGACAACGCTGCGTGCGCTCGGGCCAAAACCCTGGAACGCCGCCTATGTGCAGCCCTCGCGCCGGCCCAAGGACGGCCGCTACGGCGAGAATCCGAACCGGATGCAGCACTACTACCAGTTCCAGGTGATCATGAAGCCGTCGCCGCCGAACCTGCAGGAGCTGTACCTGAAGTCGCTCGCGGCGATCGGCATCGATTCCGCCGTGCACGACATCCGCTTCGTCGAAGACGATTGGGAGAGCCCGACGCTGGGCGCCTGGGGTCTCGGCTGGGAGTGCTGGTGCGACGGCATGGAAGTCAGCCAGTTCACTTACTTCCAGCAGGTCGCCGGCTTCGAATGTTCGCCGGTTGCGGGCGAGCTCACCTACGGGCTCGAGCGCCTCGCGATGTATGTGCAGGGCGTCGACCGCGTCTACGACCTCAACTTCAACGGCCGCGACGGCGATGCCAAGGTCACCTATGGCGACGTCTTCCTGCAGGCCGAGCAGGAATATTCGCGGCACAATTTCGAATATGCCGACACCGCGATGCTGTTCGAGCAGTTCAGGATGGCGGAAGGCGCCTGCAGGAAATATCTCGACGCCGGCTGGCGCGACGGCGGCAACAAGAAGCAGCACCTGATGGCGCTGCCCGCCTATGACCAGTGCATCAAGGCGAGCCATGTCTTCAACCTGCTCGACGCGCGCGGCGTGATCTCCGTGACCGAGCGGCAGAGCTACATTTTGCGCGTTCGCGAATTGGCAAAAGCCTGCGGCGAGGCCTGGATCCACACTGAAGCGGGCGGAGCGGCCTGATGCCCGATCTTTTGCTTGAACTGTTCTCCGAAGAAATTCCCGCGCGCATGCAGGCGAAGGCGGCCGACGATCTGCGCCGCCTCGTCACCGACAAGCTCGTCGCCGAAGGCCTGGTCTACGAGGGCGCGAAGGCCTTCGCGACGCCGCGCCGTCTTGCGCTCACCGTGCACGGTATCCCAGCGCGCCAGCCTGATCTCAAGACCGAGCGGCGCGGACCGAAGGTCGGCGCGCCCGATGCGGCCGTGCAGGGTTTTCTGAAGGCGACGGGTTTGAAGTCGCTGGACGAAGCCAAGATCCAGCGCGACCCCAAGGGCGATTTCTACATCGGCCTGATCGAGAAGCCCGGACGCGACGCGATCGACGTGCTCGCGGAAATCCTGCCCGTGATCATCCGCACCTTCCCCTGGCCGAAATCGATGCGCTGGGGCGCGCGTTCGGGTAAGCCGGGCTCGCTGAACTGGGTGCGCCCGCTGCACGCGATCACCGCGACGTTCGGGCTCGAGACCGAAGAGCCCGATGTCGTGAAGTTCGAGGTGGACGGCATCGAAGCCGGCCAGACTACCTATGGCCATCGCTTTCTCGCGCCCGCCGCGATCCAGGTCCGCCGCTTCGAGGACTACGAGGCAAAACTGCTCGACGCGAAAGTCGTGCTCGACCCGGAGCGCCGCAAGGACGCGATCCTCACTGACGCCAAGCAGCTCGCCTTCGCGCAAGGCTTCGAGCTGGTCGAGGACCAGAACCTGCTCGACGAAGTCGCCGGCCTCGTCGAATGGCCGGTCGTGCTGATGGGCTCGTTCGAGCCGGAATTCCTGGCGACGCCGGCAGAGGTGATCCGCGCCACCATCCGCAACAATCAGAAGTGCTTCGTGGTGCGCGACCCCAAGACGGGCAAGCTCGCCAACAAGTTCATTCTCGTCGCCAACATCGAGGCGACCGATGGCGGTGCAACTATCATTGCCGGCAACGAGCGCGTGATCCGCGCCCGGCTGTCGGATGCGAAGTTCTTCTACGAGACCGACCTCAAGACCAAGCTCGAGGAGCGGCTGCCGAAGTTCGAGCAGATCGTGTTCCACGAGAAGCTCGGGACCCAGGCGGAGCGTATCGATCGGATCAAGCAAACTGCTCGGATCATTAGTGATCGGCTCCAAGGAGGAGGCGAGCAGGTTCATTCGCGATACAAGGATACCACTCAAAATTTCTCCAACGATGTGCAGCGAGCTGCCGAGCTAGCGAAGGCAGATCTATTGACGGAGGTCGTTGGCGAATTCCCCGAAGTGCAGGGTTTGATGGGCAGATACTACGCTCTTGAACAAGGGGAGAGAAAGGCCGTGGCGTTTGCCTGTGAGGAGCACTACAGGCCTCAAGGGCCGAGCGATCGTGTGCCGAATGATCCCGTGAGTGTTGCAGTCGCCTTAGCCGACAAGATTGATACGTTGGTGGGATTTTGGGCGATCGACGAGCGGCCAACCGGCAGCAAAGACCCTTACGCCCTGCGCAGGGCTGCATTAGGTGTGATCCGACTTATCGTCGAGAATGGACTGCGCTTGAAGCTCAAGCCGATACTGATTGGCGCCGCGGAAGCAGTTGGCGACCATCTGAGAGACGCAGAACTAGATCGTCAATTTGAGGCGGCGCGAACGCTTGATGATGCTCTAGGCGGAGATTCGCGAGAAGACGAGGTTATCAATGCAAATTCAGCAAGGTCGTCGGAGGCCTTTGGACGATCCGAGAAGACAGATGTTGTTTTGGATAACCTCCTCGCCTTCTTCGCCGACCGCCTCAAGGTCCAGCTCCGCGAGCAGGGCGCGCGGCACGATCTCGTCGACGCCGTGTTCGCGCTCGGCGGCCAGGACGACCTCCTGATGATCGTTCGCCGCGTCGAGGCGCTCGGCAAATTCCTCGAGACCGACGACGGCAAGAACCTGCTTGCCGGCATCAAGCGCGCCAGCAATATCCTCGGCATCGAGGAGAAGAAGGACAAGCGCACGTTCGATGGTGCGCCCGATGCTGCGCTCTACGGCCTCGATGAGGAGAAGGCGCTGGCGAAGGCGATCGGCGAGGTGAAGGCGGAAGCAAGTGCCGCCGTCGCCAAGGAGGATTTTGCCGCCGCGATGAGCGCGATGGCAAAGCTGCGTCCGCCGGTCGATGCGTTCTTCGACAAGGTTCGCGTCAACGACGACGATGCGAAGGTGCGCGAGAACCGCCTGAAGCTCCTGAACGAGATCCGCAGCGCCACACGCGCGGTGGCGGATTTCTCGAAGATCCAGGATTGAGGCGCGCTCGCGCGGCTCTCGTGCCCCGGACGCAGCGCAGCGCTTCTGAGCGGTGCGCTGCAGAGCCGGGGCCCACGCTGGCCACGTGCTCGGGACCCCTGGGTCCCGGGTCGCGCTTCGCTTGCCCGGGACACGATACCCAAAAAAAGCGCCCCACCCGGCGGGGGGAAGACCGGGCGGGGCCTGATGTCCGATTTACACTGCTCGCGCCAGCCTGATTGAAGTGACGCGCCGGACATCTAGTCGATCAATGCCAATCGCCGATCAGTGCTAATCCAGCACCTCGACGATGCGGCGCGAGCGCGGCTCGACCAGCACGGTCTCGCCGTTCACGACGGTGTAGCGGTAAGTGGTGGCGCCGAAGCGTTGCGGCACGTCATAATAAGTGACGCCGCTTTCGGGTAAGGTGGCACCGACCACGATACGATCCGGAATCCGGAAGGGCGGCACACGCTGTTCGACGACATATTCGCGGAAGGCCGGCCGCTGTTCGACGGCAATGGTCGGAGCGCTGTCGACGACGGCAGGCGCGCGTCCGACGGTGACACCGCTTTGCGCCTGCGCCGCAAGGGGCGAGCCGATCGCGGCCGCGAGCGCTGCAAGAGCAAGAATCCTGTTCCGCATGGGCAACTCCTTCGACGTGATTCCTTCGACGTGATTTCATTTTCGGACGCGTCGATGACGCGACCGGTTGGCCAATGCACGCCCCCTTCGCAATGTTCCGGGAAAAGGCCCGCCGTATCAGCGGCAATTTCAGGCAGATTTCGTGGGTGCCGGAACTCGCAGCGCCCTTCGAGCGTCTCTACTCGCGGAACCGGGACCGGTATGATCCGCCCGCGATTCGCCCCACCTCCACAGAAAGATAGTTCATGCACATCACCGTCGCCCACATTTCGCCGATCCTGTCGTTGATTGCGGGCGTGCTCATCCTGATCATGCCGCGGCTTCTCAACCTGATTGTCGCGATCTTCCTCATCGTGAATGGCGCGATCGGGCTCGGGCTCCTGAAGTGGCTCCGCTTCTAGGCGTCACTTTTCGGAACTGTCCGTCTTGCGCGGGCCCGCCCAAAATGGTGTAAGGCCCGCGAATTCCCATTCCTCTCGCAGGTTGTGTGCAAGCTATGGCCAAAGCCGCCTCGAAGCCCAATAAAACTGCAGTGAAATCAAAGTCTTCTACCAAGGCGAAAGCCGCGCCGGCGGCCCGCAAGGCGCTGGCCAAGAGCGCGCCCAAGCCGGTCGCCAAAGCTGCCGCGAAGGCTGCGCCCAAGCCCGCTGTGAAGGCTGTGACCAAGGCGGCTCTGCCGAAGGTCGCGGCCAAGCCTGCGCCGAAGAAGGCTGCACCAGTCAAGGCGGCGCCGGCTGCCGGCAAGGCCGGCAAATGGGTCTACACGTTCGGTGACGGCAAGGCCGAGGGCCGGACGGAGATGCGCGACCTGCTCGGCGGCAAGGGCGCCAACCTCGCCGAGATGGCCAATCTGGGCCTGCCGGTGCCTCCCGGCTTCACCATCCCGACCTCGGTCTGCACCTATTTCTACGCGCACGACAAATCCTATCCGAAGGAATTGCAGTCGCAGGTCGAGAAGGCGCTCGACCATGTCGGCAAGCTGACCGGCAAGGTGTTCGGCGACACCAAGAATCCGCTGCTTGTCTCCGTGCGCTCCGGCGCCCGCGCCTCGATGCCGGGCATGATGGACACGGTGCTCAACCTCGGCCTCAACGACCGGACCGTGGAAGCGCTGTCGGAATTGTCGGGCGACCGCCGCTTCGCCTATGACAGCTATCGCCGCTTCATCACCATGTATTCGGACGTGGTGCTCGGCTTCGAGCATCATCACTTCGAGGAAATCCTCGACACCTTCAAGGACAGCCAGGGCTACACGCTCGATACCGACCTGTCCGCGGACGACTGGGTCGATCTGGTCGGCAAGTACAAGGACGCCGTTGCGCGCGAGACGGGCAAGGATTTCCCGCAGGATCCGCACGACCAGCTCTGGGGCGCGATCGGTGCCGTGTTCTCATCCTGGATGAACGCGCGCGCGGTGACTTACCGCAAGCTGCACGACATTCCCGAATCCTGGGGCACCGCGGTCAACGTGCAGGCCATGGTGTTCGGCAACATGGGCGAGACCTCGGCGACCGGCGTTGCCTTCACCCGCAACCCCTCGACCGGCGAAAGCAAGCTCTACGGCGAGTTCCTGATCAACGCGCAAGGCGAGGACGTGGTGGCGGGCATCCGCACGCCGCAGGACATCACCGAAGAGGCGCGCAAGGAATCCGGCTCAGACAAGGCGTCGATGGAAGCGGCGATGCCGGAGGCCTTCAAGGAGCTGACGCGGATCTACACGCAGCTCGAGAAGCACTACCGCGACATGCAGGACATGGAGTTCACGGTCGAGCAGGGCAAGCTCTGGATGCTCCAGACCCGCGGCGGCAAGCGCACCGCGAAGGCGGCGCTGCGCATCGCGGTCGAGCTCGCCAACGAAGGCCTGATCACCAAGAAGGAAGCGGTGATGCGGATCGATCCCGCTTCGCTCGACCAGCTGCTGCATCCGGCCATCGATCCCGGCGCCAAGCGCGACGTCATCGCGACCGGCCTGCCGGCTTCGCCAGGCGCTGCCTCCGGCGAGATCGTGTTCTCCTCGGATGAAGCGGCCAAGCTTCAGGCCGACGGGCGCAAGGTGATCCTGGTCCGCATCGAGACCAGCCCCGAAGACATCCACGGCATGCACGCCGCCGAAGGCATCCTGACCACGCGCGGCGGCATGACCTCGCACGCGGCGGTCGTCGCGCGCGGCATGGGCAAGCCCTGCGTCTCCGGCTGCGGCACCATCCGCGTCGATTACGGCCGCGGCACCATGAGCATCGGCTCGCGCAGCTTCAAGACCGGCGACGTCATCACCATCGACGGTTCGCTCGGTCAGGTGCTCGCCGGCCGCATGCCGATGATCGAGCCGGAGCTGTCCGGCGAGTTCGGCACGCTGATGAAGTGGGCCGACCAGGTCCGCAAGATCGGAGTCCGCGTCAATGGCGATACGCCGGAAGACGCCCGCACCGCGATCAAGTTCGGTGCGGAAGGCATCGGCCTCTGCCGCACCGAGCACATGTTCTTCGAAGAGACCCGCATCCGCACCGTGCGCGAGATGATCCTCTCCGAGGACGAGCAGTCACGCCGTGCCGCGCTCGCAAAGCTGCTGCCGATGCAGCGCGCCGATTTCGTCGAGCTGTTCGAGATCATGAAGGGCCTGCCCGTCACGATCCGTCTGCTTGATCCGCCGCTGCACGAGTTCCTGCCGCACACCCATGCCGAGGTCGAGGAAGTGGCGCGCGCCATGAACACCGACCCGCGGCGCCTCGCCGACCGCGCCCGCGAGCTCTCGGAGTTCAATCCGATGCTCGGCTTCCGCGGCTGCCGTATCGCGATCGCGTACCCCGAGATCGCCGAGATGCAGGCCCGCGCGATCTTCGAGGCAGCGGTCGAGGCCGAGAAGCGCACCGGCAAGGCCGTCGGCCTCGAGGTTATGGTGCCGCTGATCGCCACCAAGATGGAGCTCGACCTCGTCAAGGCGCGGATCGATGCCACCGCGCAGGCGGTGATGCGCGACACCGGCACCAAGCTCGCCTATCAGGTCGGCACCATGATCGAGCTGCCGCGCGCCTGTTTGCTCGCGGCCGAGATCGCGCAGTCGGCCGAGTTCTTCTCGTTCGGCACCAACGACCTGACGCAGACCACCTACGGGATCAGCCGCGACGATGCCGCGAGCTTCCTCGGCACCTATGTGTCCAAGGGCATCCTCCCGATCGATCCCTTCGTCGCGCTCGACCAGGAAGGCGTCGGTGAGCTCGTCAAGATCGGCGTCGCGCGCGGCCGCAAGACGCGGCCGAAGCTCAAGGTCGGCATCTGCGGCGAGCACGGCGGCGATCCCGCTTCCGTCGCCTTCTGCCACAATATCGGCCTCGACTACGTCTCCTGCTCACCCTACCGCGTGCCGATCGCCCGCCTCGCGGCGGCACAGGCCGCGCTTGGCAAGGCAGTCGCAAGCCAGGCGTAAGCGACGACTGAACGTTGAATGCGAGAGGCGGGGCGAAGCTCCGCCTCTTTTCTTTTGGGCGATGCTCGCCCTGCGCCGGCACTGCAAGCGCATGTCGCCACACACGCGGTGTCGTCGCCCGCGAAGGCGGGAGATCCAGTACACCGAGAAAGCAATGGTTGAATCGAGAGGCCGCGGCGTACTGGATGCCCCGCTTTCGCGGAGCATGACACCTGTGGGGTGGATGCACTTTGCGAAAACACTGACGCCGGGGACTCACGCACGTCCCGTAATGATACGCGCCGGCAAGAGTTCCTTCACCATTCGCGTTGACCGGTTGTTTACCGCTTCACGTGACGACGCGTTTACCACCGTGCGCGATCACCCCGTGAAAACACCTGTGTTCGCTTGAGTGTGCTGCACGCGCAACGCCGATTAACGCCCCGGCAACCTAAATTGGATACTTACGAGAAAGGTCGAATTGCACGGATGTACTGCGTTTCGATTTTTCTGGCGTAAGCGTAGCGTGAGCGTGTTGATGTCAGTGTTGCGTAACCATCCGAAGGGCGCGCGGTTCGCGTCCTTCGGCATCGGTCTCTGCATCTTCGCATTGATGCCGAGAGAGACCGGCTATCAGGACATTGCTTCCTTGCTGGCGCGCCAACCCGGCGTCGCCGAGCGTTGGCAGAAGCAGGTGTTCTCGGCGGCGTCCTCCATTCAGCTTGCCACCTACAGTTTTTCCCGCCCCATCGGCACCTCGGTTCCGCAGAGCGCGATGGTTCGCCTGGCGAGCCTCGACGGCCGCGACGTCACCGGTGCGATCAGCCGCAATCCGGCGCTGCAGGCTGCGCCGCGCTACCAGGCTTCAGACTTTCCCAAGGTCGATCGCTCCATGAAGGGTGATCGCCTCGCAACCGTGACGCCGACCGAGGCTCCCGAGGCGGCCGCGCCAGCTGCGGCGCCGACGCAGGAAGATCCCGCGACGTCGAACAGCTCGGTGTTCGGCGCCAAGACGGCCGCATTGCCGCAGGCGATGTCGCCGGAGTCCGCAGCCGCCCTCGATCCCGAGCTGCAGGAAGCGCTACGCGCGCCACCGCTGCCGCAATACACCAATGCCCCGCGCGCGAGCGACGCTGCGCGCGCGCTCGCGACCGCGCCGCTCGAGGCGCTCAAGCGGACCACTGCGCCGACGACGCCGGTGCGTGATCCCTTCAGCGTCAAGACATCCAATCTCTTCTTCGGAAGCTCCTCGC
Organism: Bradyrhizobium sp. UNPF46; assembly: GCF_006658625.1. Taxonomy (NCBI): domain Bacteria; kingdom Pseudomonadati; phylum Pseudomonadota; class Alphaproteobacteria; order Hyphomicrobiales; family Nitrobacteraceae; genus Bradyrhizobium; species Bradyrhizobium sp. UNPF46. The sequence continues at coordinate 24,082 of NZ_LFJB01000060.1, read as the reverse complement.
TCGGCGGCAATCTCGAGAGCATCGAGAGCTGGCAACCCGGCGCCGAGCCGCTGATCGTGATGCCCGATCCCGATATGAAGGTGACGGCCTCGCTGTCGCCGCCCACGGCGGAGATCGCCAGGGACGTCGAGAGCGGCGAGAGCGTCGCGCCGAAGGGCGAGGTCAACGCCGACAACCAGCGTACGAGGTCTCCGGCGGAGCGGCTCGCGCTCGACGACAAGTCGCGCGCCAAGTCCGAGAAGTGCCTTGCCGAAGCCGTCTATTTCGAATCGCGCGGCGAGGCCGTGCGCGGCCAGATCGCCGTGGCGCAGGTGGTGATGAACCGCGTGTTCTCCGGCAAATATCCGGACACCGTGTGCGGGGCGGTCTATCAGAACAAGCACCGCCATCTCGCCTGCCAGTTCACCTTCGCCTGCGACAACAATGCCGACGTGATCCGCGAGCCCGAAATGTGGGAGCGCGCCAAGAAGATCGCCAAGGCCATGCTCGACGGCCAGATCTGGCTGCCCGAAGTCGGCAAGTCCACGCATTACCACGCCTATTGGGTGCGCCCGTCCTGGGTCGCCGAAATGAAGAAGATGTACAAGACCGGCGTGCACACCTTCTACCGCCCGCGCAATTGGGGCGACGGCAGCGAGGAACCAAGCTGGGGCACGCCGGCCCAGACCGCCGCGCTCTCGGCCGAGCTCGCGCAGGAAGCCAAGAGCTCCGCCGAGATGGGCGTGAGCGAGCGAAGGTAGTCGTTCAAAAGAGGCCGTCATGCCCGGGACAAGCCCGGCCATGACGTTGCCGAGACGTCTAGCGCGCCGATCACATCTCGATATCCAGCGCACAGTCGAAATTCGGCGCCGAATGCGTCAGCGCGCCGGCCGAGGCGTAGTCGACGCCGGTCGCCGCGATGGCGGGGATCGAGTCCAGCGTGGCGCCGCCGGATGCCTCCAGCTCGAGGCGGCCCTCGTTGATCCTGACGGCTTCGCGCAGCGTCGCGACATCCATGTTGTCGAGCAGCACCGCATCAGCCGTTCCAGCGTCCAACACCTCGCGGAGCTGGATCAGCGTATCCACCTCGATCTCGATCTTGACGAGATGGCCGGCGTGGCTGCGGGCACGCTCCAGCACCGGGCGAATGCCGCCGGCGACCGCGATGTGGTTGTCCTTGATCAGGATCGCATCGTCGAGGCCGAAGCGGTGGTTGAAGCCGCCGCCGCAGCGCACGGCGTATTTCTCCAGTGCGCGCAACCCCGGCGTGGTCTTGCGCGTGCAGCAGATGCGCATCCTGGTGCCCTCGGTGCGCGCGACATAATCCGCCGTAAGCGTCGCAACGCCCGACAGACGGCCGACGAAGTTCAACGCGGTTCGCTCGGCGGTGAGAATGGCGCGTGCGGGACCCGAGATCGTCAGCAGCTGCTGTCCGCCGGCCACGCGTGCGGCGTCACGGACATGGGCGCGCACCTCGATATCGGCTGAGAGCCGTTGCAATGTCGCCAACGCCAGCGGCAGGCCTGCGATGACGCCGGACTGGCGCGCGACCAGGACGGCCTGCGCCCTGGTCGCTTCCGGAATCGTCGCCAGCGAAGTGATGTCGCCGGCGCGGCCGAGATCCTCGTCGAGCGCGCGCTGCACGGCCTCGTCGATCGCCAGCGGCGAGAGGAAGGCGTCGGGATTGAGCAATGAGGTCGGATTGATCATGGGAACTCCATCAGGCGATCATGGGTTGCTTCATGCGCGACGGGGAGCCCAGGCTCTCCGCAATCGCGCGCGCTGCGGCGAGCGTCGTCATCGTTCTCTGCGCCAGTGCGGGCATTTCGGCGGGATGATCGGGACGGAAATGCGCGCCGCGGCTTTCGCGCCGGCTCCAGGCCGAAGCTGCAACGAGCAAGGCCGATGTCGCCATGTTGCGGAGCGCGATGCTCGTGGCCTCGCGTTCGAGTGCGGCGAGGTGGTGTACGGCTTCACGGAGACCGTCGCCCTCGCGGACTACGCCGACATGCGCACTCATCATCGCCCGCAGCCGCTTCACGGCCGCAGCATCCGGCGTGTCGCCGCGCCAGGCGACCGGTGTGCCGGGAAGGCGGGCCGGCGAGGGGAGCGCACGACCGGCGATGTCCTCGGCGATGCGTGCGGCATAGACCACCGCTTCCAGCAGCGAGTTCGAGGCGAGCCGGTTGGCGCCATGCGCGCCGGTCGATGACACTTCGCCGCCAGCCCAGAGCCCGTCGATCGAGCTGCGGCCGCGCGCATCCACCGCGACGCCGCCCATGTGATAGTGTGCGGCGGGTGCAATCGGGATGGCTTGCGTCGCGGGGTCGATGCCAGCGGCGACGCAGCTCGCATGCACCGTCGGAAATCTGTCGGCGAAGCGTGCACCCAGCGCTCGGCGCGCGTCGAGGAGGGCGCCGCGTCCCGCCACGATCTCGGCGAACACGCCGCGGGCCACGATGTCGCGCGGCGCGAGCTCGGCGAGCGGGTGGCGCGCCGCCATGAAGCGTTCGCCATTGCTGTTGATCAGTGTCGCACCTTCGCCGCGCAGCGCTTCGGTCGCGAGCGGCGCCGGATCGCGCCCGACCATGATGGCGGTCGGGTGGAACTGGACGAATTCGGGGTCGGCAATCAACGCACCGGCGCGCGCCGCGATCGCAAGGCCCGAGCCGCTGGCCTCGACCGGATTGGTCGTGACGGCATAGAGATGACCGACGCCTCCAGTGGCCAGTACCACCGTGCGTGCGGCGAGCAGGATGGGCTGGGCGGAGGGATTGCCGGCTTCGCGCAACTGAAGCCCGGTGACGACGCCATCATCCGTCAGCAGCGCCTCGGCGACGAAACCCTCGACCAGGCGGATCGACGGCGTGCGGCGCACGGCCTCGCTCAAGGCCGCGATGATCGCGGCGCCGGCCCCATCGCCGCGCACATGCACGATGCGTCGCGCCGAATGCGCGGCTTCGCGCCCGACGGCGAGCCTGCCTTCGAGGTCGCGATCGAACGGGACGCCATAAGCGAGCAGGTCGTGGATGCGTGGTCCCGCTTCACGCGCGATGCCGAGCGCGACCGCTTCGTCGACGAGGCCGCCGCCGACCGCGATCGTGTCGGCGGCGTGCGCTTCCGGCGAGTCGCCCTCGGCCACGGCCGCCGCGATGCCGCCTTGCGCCCAGGCGGATGATGCGCCCTGTCCGAGCGGCGCCGCCGAGATCAGCGTCACCGGCCGCGGCGCAAGCTTCAGCGCGCAGAACAATCCGGCAAGGCCGCCGCCGACGATGACGACGTCGTCGGTGCGGGTGAGGTTCTGGATGTTGCTTATCATGGTATTTCCTCTTGTTCCGTCGTCGTCCCAGCGAAAGCAGAGATCCATACGCCGCAGCAGAAGTTGTTGCGCGAAGCTGAGTATTGCCTTCCTTCGCAACCACATCTCCCTGTGGTTATGGGTCCCGGATCTGCGCTCCGCTTCGCTGCGCTTGTCCGGGACGACAGCTGTGTGTACGGCTGCTTTGATTTCAGTTCTTCAGATTGATCATCCGCTCGACCGAGCGCCTTGCGCGATCCGCCAGCGCGGGATCGATCGTGACCTCCTCGCGCAGCGTCAGCAGGCTCTCCAAAATGTTTGCGAGCGTGATGCGCTTCATGTGCGGGCAGAGATTGCAGGGGCGCAGCATCTCGACGTCAGGCAGCTCGGCGCGGACATTGTCGGCCATCGAGCACTCCGTGATCATCACCAGCCGCCGCGGCCGCTTGTCGCGCACCCAGTTGATCATGTGCGCGGTCGAGCCGGTGAAGTCGGCTTCTGCCAGCACGTCCGGCGGACATTCGGGATGCGCGATGATCTGCACGGAGGGATCGGCCTCGCGAAATTCGCGCAGCTCCGCGCCGGTGAAACGCTCGTGCACCTCGCAGGCGCCCTTCCAGGCGATGATCTTCACGTCGGTCTTCGAAGCGACGTAAGTGGCGAGATAGCGATCCGGCAGGAAGATCACGCTTGGAGCGCCCAGGCTCTCGACCACCTGCACCGCGTTCGAGGAGGTGCAGCAGATGTCGACCTCGGCCTTCACCTCCGCGGAGGTGTTGACGTAGGCGACCACGGGCACGCCCGGAAACTTTTCGCGCAGCAGGCGGACGTCGGCGCCGGTGATGCTGGCGGCGAGCGAACAGCCCGCGCGCGAATCCGGGATCAGCACCGTCTTGTCCGGATTGAGCAGCTTCGAGGTCTCGGCCATGAAGTGCACGCCGCATTGCACGATGATGCCTGATTTCACCTTGGTGGCTTCGACGGCGAGCTGAAGCGAATCGCCGCCGATATCGGCGACGCAGTGGAAGATCTCCGGCGCCTGATAGTTGTGCGCGAGGATCACCGCGCCGCGCGTGCGCTTCAGCTCGTTGATCGCCTGGATCGTCGGTGCCATCAGCGGCCACTCGATCGGCGGGATCACATGCTTCACGCGCTCATAGAGCGGTGCGGTGGCCTGTTCGACCTCCGGCGTCCACGCCAGCGAGGGCATCGGCAGCGCCGGCTCGGTGCGCGCCGGCGCAGCTCGGGGGGAGGCGGTGGCGTGGCCCTGCGGCCGGTTGGCGAGATCGTCGGGGCCGTAAATTCCAGCAATCGGCATTGAAGCCTCCCTTTCGATAATTGTGCTCATTTTGAGTATATCAAGGACCTGAATCGTCCGGCCAAGATGGCCGGCGCGGATTTCATTGATGTCCTAATATACTCAAATTGAGCAAATCAAACATAGCACGCTCGGCTTGGGACCGCCAGATCCGGCCGCACACTTTTCCGTCAACTCCGATTTGGCGTGCCGGGCGAGGCCAGACCGGAATGCAATGCTCCCGCGAAAGCTCCCCGTGGAATGCAATCGCTTTTGGCTTGGGGTTTTCATGCAAGTGCATTAAATGGGACCTTCGTGCCGCCGCTTGGCGAATCCGCCAATGACAGACGAGGAACACCATGTCGACATCAGTGGGCGAACTTGCTCCGGCCTCGCGTTCCTCGAACTGGCGCACGCCGGCCGTCATCATCCTCTGCGGTTGCGCGATCGGCATGCTGGGTTTCGGTCCGCGTTCGGCGCTCGGCTTCTTCGTCCAGCCGATGAGCCACGAATTCTCCTGGGGCCGCGACGTGTTTGGCCTCGCGATTGCCGTGCAGAATCTGTTGTGGGGCCTGGGCCAGCCGTTCGCCGGCGCAGTCGCCGATCGCTTCGGCCTGTTTCGGGTGATGTGCGTCGGTGCGCTGCTCTATGCCGGCGGCCTGCTGCTGATGCGCTACTCCACGACGCCGCTGTCGCTCGACATCGGTGCGGGCGTCATGGTCGGCTTCGGTCTTGCCGGCTGCTCCTTCAATCTGGTGCTGTCGGCGTTCACCAAGCTCCTGCCGGCGGAGAAGCGCGGCCTCGCGCTCGGTGCCGGCACCGCGGCGGGCTCGTTCGGTCAGTTCCTGTTCGCGCCGATCGGCGTCGCGCTGATCGACAATTTCGGCTGGCAGCAGGCGCTCTCCGTGTTCGGATTCCTGATGCTGCTGATCATCCCGCTGTCGCTGGCGCTCTCGACGCCGCCGGTCGCACACGCGGCAAGCGCTGCGCCGGCGGACGAGCAGACCTTCACCAGGGCGCTGGCCGAAGCCTTCGGCCACCGCTCCTACGTGCTGCTGGTGCTCGGCTTCTTCACCTGCGGCTTCCAGCTCGCCTTCATCACCGTGCATCTGCCGGCCTTCCTGGTCGATCGCGGCATCACCGCGCAAACCGGCGGCTGGGTGATCGCGGCGATCGGCCTGTTCAACATCATCGGGTCGCTCAGCGTCGGCTATCTCCAGAACAGCTTGCCGAAGCGCTATATCCTCTCGACCATCTACTTCACGCGCGCGCTTGCGACGCTCGCCTTCATCTCGTTCCCGATCACGCCGTTCTCGGCGATCGCGTTCGGCGCGGTCTCCGGCCTGACCTGGCTGTCCACGGTGCCGCCGACCTCGGCGCTGGTGGCGCTGATGTTCGGCACGCGCTGGCTTGCGACGCTCTACGGCTTCGCCTTCGTCAGCCATCAGGTCGGCGGCTTCCTCGGCGTCTGGCTCGGCGGCATCGTGTTCGAAAAATTCGGTTCCTACACGCCGATCTGGTGGCTCTCGATCCTGTTCGGCGTGCTCTCGGCGCTGATCAATCTCCCAATCGTGGAGAAACCCGTCGAGCGGGCGGTTGCGCAGCCTGCCTGATCGGCTAAACAATCCCGACAAACAAGTCAGGGAGTTCAGTCGTGGCCACATTCAAGGCTGTCAGGATCGACAAGGCGGACAAGGGCACCACCGCCACGCTGACGCAGTTCGATGAAGCCGAGCTGATGGATGGCGACGTCACCGTTCGCGTGGAATGGTCGACGCTGAACTACAAGGACGGCCTTGCGCTCACCGGCAAGGCTCCGGTGGTGCGCCGCTTCCCGATGATTGCAGGCATCGATTTCGCCGGCACGGTCGAGGCGTCCTCCCATCCGCAGTGGAAGGCCGGCGACCAGGTCGTCTGCACCGGCTGGGGCATGGGCGAGACCCATCTCGGCGCCTATGCCGAGAAGGCGCGGGTGAAGGGCGACTGGTTGGTCGCCCTGCCGCAGGGCCTGTCGGCGCGCGATGCCATGGCGATCGGCACCGCCGGCTTCACTGCCATGCTCTCGGTGCTGGCGCTGGAGAAGCACGGCCTGTCGCCGAAGAGCGGTCCGGTGGTGGTGACGGGCGCCGCCGGCGGCGTCGGCTCGGTCGCGACCGCCGTCCTCTCAAAGCTCGGCTACCACGTCATCGCTTCGACCGGCCGCGCCTCGGAGGCCGACTATCTCAAACACATCGGTGCTGCCGAGGTCATCGACCGCAACGAATTGTCGGGCGCGGCCAAGCCGCTGGCCAAGGAGCGCTGGGCGGGCGGCGTGGACAGCGTCGGCTCCACGACGCTGGCGAATCTGCTGTCGATGACGAAGTACGGCGGGGCGATCGCGGCCTGCGGCCTGGCGGCCGGCATGGACCTGCCGTCTTCTGTCGCCCCCTTCATTTTGCGCGGAGTGTGCCTTCTCGGCATCGACTCCGTGATGTGTCCGATCGAGCCGCGGAAAGCTGCCTGGCAGCGTCTGGCCTCCGATCTCGATCGGACGAAACTATCTGAAATCACTCATGAAATTCCGCTCGACGAAGTTCCTGAATGGGGCGCGAAAATCCTGGCCGGCCAGGTCCGCGGTCGCATCGTGGTAAAAATTGTCTAACGGCGTTCAGACTTTACCAACCAAGCTGCTTCAATGTTGCCTTGGTTAGTATGGTAAGCAGCGGGTAAAGAGATAAGGCATCGCCCGCGCTGGGGTTGGTTCGGAGTAGAGCATGCTTGCGCGTATTGTGTTGGGGGCTGTCACGGCGGCAGCGACGTTTGCGCCGGCCATTGCTGGAAGCATGAACGCCGACGAAGCGCGTCGCTTCGTCGCCGGCAAAGTGTTTGCCTTCACCTGTTTCGACGGCACCCGCGGTGCGGGCCGCATCCTCGACGATCTGGGCGCCGCCGGTGCGGTGCAGTTCTCGGGCGCAGGCCCGGTCAAGCATCTCAGGCTCCCCGGCAACACGCTTCAGATCCGCGGCCAGAACGTCTGCGCCTCGATCAAGGGCATTCCGTTCGAGCCCTGCTTCAACCTTGAAAAGACCGACGATCGCAGCTTCCGCGGCTCGGTGTCGGGCATGGGCTTCGCCTATTGCGACTTCCACCACCAGGGCGGCAACCAGATGCTGATGGCGCGCGCTGCGGCGCGGCCGCGCTCGCTGCACAGGGCGGAGCACACCGGTTCGGTCGGCTCGTCCAACACCGAAGTCGCCGCGCGCGTGGAGACGCCGCGTGTCGAGAGCAGCCGGCTGGAGCCGGTGAGGGCTGAAGCCAGGTCCGAGCCGGCCAAGAACGAGGCTCCGCTGGAGCTGCGCCGTTCGACCCAGTGAGACGGCCCTGCGGGACAGCCCGCGCCGCCCTTGTCGTTGAAGACCCTCATCGAACACGAAGCTGCCGCGCCGTAGTCATACGGACGGCGGCTTTCATGCGTTGGTAGCGGTTCGCGCTCCAGTTTGCGTACGGCCGGGGGGCGCGGCCCGATAAAGGGTTCAACGATGTCGCTGTACTTTTTCCGCATCAGCACCGGTCGCTATTCCGGCGCCGCCGACCAGCCCTACGAGTTCGAGGATCGCGCTGCCGCCTGGACCGAGATGACGGAGGTCTGCGCCAACCTGCTCGGCGGCATCGCGCGCAGCCTGAAGCCGAACGCCGAGTGGTGCATGGAGCTGCTCGACGAGAACAAGAAGCCGGTGTTTCGCATCAGCCTCCTCGGCGAGAGCGTGCGCTGACAATCGTCGACGGCGCGGGATGCGTGCAAATCCGCGAAACGGATGTCATTGCACGCAAAAGCTGCGGAAATTCGGCAGATCGTACGGCCTTTCCCGTACTTCTACCTAGGCCGTCGAGGTTCTGCTTAACGTTAATGAGGAAGCTCGCTGTTAGTTTTCCCGGGTTGTGCACGCTTCGTCGCGGCAAAGGCGTACCCCCGGGGATATTCTCGATGACGTTCATTCAGAACCTACGAATTGGCACCAAGCTCGCCATTACCTCAGTGCTGACCATCGGGCTCGTCGCGCTGATGATCTTCCTGCAAATGCGCGGAGATGCCTCCGTCCAGATGCTCGGTGACGCCGCGTCGGGACAGCAGGCGATCGCGCTAAACGCCGCGGAAGCGAAGGCGTCGGTCCGCGGCATGCAGATCGGCATTCGAGATATTCTGACGTCATCCTCTCCGGTCGAGATGCAGAAGGCGGTCACCTATTTCAACGACCGGAAGACAGCGGCGCTGAAGTTCTCCGGTGAGATGGCCAAGCTGTCGCGCTCGGCGGAAAATCGCAAGCGGATCGATCGCCTGACCATGTTGATCGGCGAGTTCGGCAAGGGCCAGCAGCAGATCGAGGCCATCCGCAAGCAGGAGCTGGCGCTGGAAGGAAAGAGGGACGCCGAAACGGTTGAGCTGTTTGCCAAGCTTACGAGTGATATCGATCACATCCGCAAGGGAACGCTGGCGCCGATCAACACGGAGATCTCCGATCTCGCCAACCAGATCACCGATTTCGCCAAGCAAAGGAGCGTCGAGACGCGTGCGGAAGCGGAAGCCGAGGCGGCCTCGGTTGCCCGGACCTCGATGATCACAGGCGCGCTGGTCGCGCTCGTCCTGATCGGAACGTGCATCTTTTCCGTCTTCAGCATCGCGCGGCCCATGCGCGCGCTGACCTCTGCGATGGAGAAGCTGGCCGGCGGCGACTTCTCGGTCGTGCTCCCGGGCCTTGGCCGCAAGGACGAAGTCGGCGAGGTCGCGGGTGCTGTGGAGAAATTCAAGCTCGTGTCCGAACAAAAGGCGCGCGAGGAAGCCGAGGCCAAGACCAGGCAGGATCAGCTTGCGGCCGCGCAGCGCAAGGCCGAGATGCACAAGCTGGCTGACGGCTTCGAAGCCGCGATCGGCGAAATCGTCGATACCGTGTCCTCGGCTGCAACCGAACTGGAAGCCTCGGCGTCGACCCTGACATCGACTGCGGCGCGTGGACAGGAGCTCACCACCGTGGTTGCCGCCGCCTCCGAGGAGGCGTCCACCAGCGTGCAGTCGGTGGCGTCGGCCACCGAGGAGCTGTCGTCATCGATCACCGAGATCAGCCGCCAGGTGCAGGAATCCGCCCGTGTCGCGGGCGAAGCGGTGAACCAGGCCCGCACCACAACCGATCGCGTCGGCGAGCTGTCCGCCGCAGCGACGCGGATCGGCGATGTCGTCGAACTGATCAACACCATCGCCGGCCAGACCAATCTGCTGGCGCTCAATGCAACCATCGAAGCTGCGCGCGCCGGCGAGGCGGGCCGCGGATTTGCCGTCGTCGCTTCCGAAGTCAAGGCGCTGGCCGAGCAGACCGCGAAGGCGACCGGCGAGATCGGCCAGCAGATCGCCAGCATCCAGGCCGCGACCGAGCATTCGGTTGGCGCCATCAAGGACATCAGTCACACCATCGAGAAGCTGTCGGAGATTTCCTCAACCATCGCAGCCGCGGTGGAAGAGCAGGGCGCCGCGACGCAGGAAATTTCCCGCAACGTGCAGCAGGCGGCGGCGGGCACGCATCAGGTGTCGTCGAACATCACCGACGTGCAGCGCGGTGCGAGCGAGACCGGTTCGGCTTCCTCGCAGGTGCTGTCCGCGGCGCAGATGCTGTCGGGTGACAGCAACCGCCTCAAGCTCGAGGTCGGCAAGTTTCTCGACACAGTGCGCGCCGCCTGACGGCGCCATCTCTCGGCAGATGAGCTTGCAACCGCCGCGCGTGACTGCACGGCGGTTGTGCGCGTTCGCATTTCGACGCCGCGAAGCCGTGCACGCACGGTTAACCTTCCGGAAAAGCGACGCAGTCATGATCACCGTGATTTCCCGGGCAATGAGTCGCCCTGCGCGTATTGCGTTTCAGTCGTTGGAGCAGTTTCATGAGTGGCATTTCCATTCGCCTGACCCACAAGGTCATGGCGATCGGGCTGTTTGGCCTCGTCGGGCTCGTCGCATTCGGCTCGATCTACCAGATCGGCAGCCTCTCCCAGGACACCTCGCGCGATATCGCTGAGGAGGCGCGCAGGATGTCCGACCTGAACCAACGGGTTTCCCAGCAGATGCTCGAAGCGCGCCGGGCCGAGAAGGATTTCCAGCTCCGCCGCGATCAGGCCTACACGAAACGTCACGCCGAACTCGCGTCCGACATCGTCCGCAATCTCGATGGCCTCGGCAGCGCAACGCGTGCGGCAGCATACGCGGGAATTGGCGAGAAGGTGTCGCAGGTTCGCGCCGGGTTCGAGAGATACGCGAAGGAGTTTACAGCCGTCGAGCAGGCCGAGATCAAGCTTGGACTGAACGAAACACTGGGGCTATCGGGCTCGCTGCGCACGGCGGTCCACGACATCGAGACCAAGCTCAAGGAGATCGACGACCCCCGGCTCACCAGCGGCATGCTGACGATGCGTCGTCACGAGAAGGATTTCATGCTGCGCCGCGACCAGAAATATGTGGAGGCCCTCAAGAAGACCGCGGCCGAATTCTCCAAGCAGGTCGAAGCATCGACAATCCTCCCGGCGATCAAGGCCGATATCGGCAAGAAGCTTGCCAAGTACGAGGCTGACTTCACGGCCTGGGCAGCCGGCGCGCAGGATCTCGCCGCGCACGGCTCGGCAATGTCCAGGGAATTTCGCACCATCGAGCCGATCCTCGAGGACATCGAAAAGAACGTTACCCAGCGCCATGTCGCCGCACAGGCCTCCGAGGCGTCGACGCGGGCCTCGATCAAGCTGTGGATGTGGTTCGCGCTTGGATGCTCCGTCCTGCTGGTGGGGAGCGTGTCCTACTTCATCGGCCGCTCGATCTCGTCCGCGCTGATCGCCATGGTGCGGTCGATGACGGGCCTCGCAAACGGCGATACCTCCGTCGTGATCCCCGGCCTCGGCCGCAAGGATGAGATCGGCGAGATGGCCGGCGCGGTCGCGGTATTCAAGACCAATATGGCGGAGGCCGATCGGCTGCGCACCGAGCAGGCCGAAGCGGACGCGCGCGTCCGGCAGCAGCGCAAGGCCGACATGCAGCGGCTCGCCGACCGTTTCGAAGCCGCGGTCGGCGAGATCATCGAGACCGTGTCGTCGGCGGCGACCGAGCTCGAGGCGTCTTCCAACACGCTGACGCGGGCCGCCGAGCGCGGCAACAGCCTCGCCACTGCCGTGGCGGCGGCCTCGGAGGAGGCGTCCGCCAACGTGCAATCGGTGTCGTCAGCGAGCGAGGAGTTGACCTCCTCGGTCTCCGAGATCGGCCGCCAGGTGCAGGAATCCGCGCGCGTCGCCGACGTCGCGGTCGGGCAGGCCGAGCGCACCAATGCACGCGTCGCCGAACTGACGAAGGCCGCCTCCCGCATCGGCGACGTGGTCGAGCTGATCAACACCATCGCGGCGCAAACCAACCTGCTGGCGCTCAACGCGACGATCGAGGCCGCGCGTGCGGGCGAAGCCGGCAAGGGCTTTGCCGTGGTCGCGACCGAAGTGAAGGCGCTCGCCGAGCAGACCGCGAAAGCCACCGGCGAGATCGGCCAGCACATCGGCGCGATCCAGGCCGCAACGGAGGATTCGGTCGGCGCGATCAAGGAGATCGGGGACACCATCGCGAAGATGTCGGAGATCTCCTCGACCATCGCCGCGGCGGTGGAAGAGCAGGGCGCTGCGACGCAGGAGATTTCCCGCAACATCCAGCACGCCGCGCAGGGCACCTCCGACGTCTCGGCGAATATCGGCGACGTCCAGCGTGGCGCGGGCGAGACCGGCGCCGCCTCGGCGCAGGTGCATTCGGCCGCGCAGTCGTTGTCGCAGGACAGCAACCGGCTCAAGAGCGAGGTCGCGCGGTTCCTGGAGACGGTGCGGGCGGCCTGAGCGGGCAGCCCGCCCGTTCGGAGCGGTGCGCTGGTTGTGGAGTTGCCCGATACCGGCCGTGCCGCGGCAGATGATTGCGAGGCATATAACGGCAGTGGCGCCGAATTCCGTAATTCAACGTAGCATCCTGTTAACGCCTGTTTGCAATTATGGGCGCAATCTTACGAGATAAGAACCAGCCATCATTGTTGGAATGACCTCCGCCCTGCCGTCCGTCGCGACGATTGCGGCGCAGGTGATTTGTGCGTTGTAGGTTTCACCGGGATTTGTGTGATGTCGAAGCTGTCGATCGTCTTCAAGCTGCTGACCGTGCTGTCGGTTCTCGTGCTCTCGCTCGCCGGTGTCGGCGTGATGGCGATCGGCACCATGCAGAACATCAACTCCCATACCGTCGAGATCGCCGAGAGCTGGCTGCCGAGCGTGCGGGCGCTGGGTTCCATGCGCGCCGACATCAATGAGCTGCGCGTCGCGCTTCGCCTGCACCTGATGCAGGACAGTGCCGAAGGCAAGGAAGCCGCCGAGAAGCGGCTGGCAGGCTTGCGCGACCGGATCGAGAAAACCCGCAAGGTCTACGAGCGCCTGATCACCGTACCCGAAGAGCGCTCTCTCTATGAGCAGTGGAGCAAGGCGTGGGCCGAATATCTGAACGGCGTGCAGGAGACGATGGCGCTGTCGCGCAAGAGCGTCGGCAAATTCCCGGTTGACGCCAACGAGCTGTTGCAGACCAAGGTGGCGAAGATGGCCCAGGCGGCCGATCCGCTGCTTCAGAAGGGCATCGAGCTCAACAACAGCGGCGCCGAGCTGGAGACCAAGCAGGCGGCCGACAGCTACGCGTTGATCTTCCGCGTGCTGGTCGGCATCATCGTTGCCGCCGTCGTGATCGCGATCGCCGCCGCCTATTATCTCGTGCGCGACGTCTCGCGCGGCATCGCCTCGATCATCAAGCCGATGCAGTCGCTCGGCGAAGGCGACCTCTCCGCCGAGGTGCCGCATCGCGGCGAGAAGACCGAGATCGGCTCAATGGCGGATGCGCTCCAGATCTTCAAGGAGGCGCTGATCGCCAAGAAGGCCGCCGACGAGGCGGCCGCGGCCGATGCCGAAGCCAAGATCGAACGCGGCCGCCGCGTCGATGCCATCACCCGCAAGTTCGAAGCCATGATCGGCGAAGTCGTCGGCACGGTGTCCTCGGCCTCGACCGAGCTCGAGGCGTCGGCCTCGACGCTGACCGGCACTGCGCAGCGCGGCCAGGAGCTCGCGACCGTGGTTGCCGCGGCGTCCGAGGAAGCTTCGACCAACGTCCAGGCGGTCGCCTCCGCATCGGAAGAGCTGTCGTCCTCCATCACCGAGATCAGCCGCCGCGTGCAGGATTCGGCGCGGATGGCGGCGGAAGCCGTCGAGCAGGCTGCGCGCACCAACGAGCGCGTCAACGCGCTGTCGCAGGCCGCATCCCGCATCGGCGACGTGGTCGAGCTCATCAACACCATTGCAGGCCAGACCAACCTGCTGGCGCTCAACGCCACCATCGAGGCGGCGCGTGCGGGCGAAGCCGGCCGCGGCTTCGCGGTCGTCGCCTCCGAGGTCAAGGCGCTGGCCGAGCAGACCGCCAAGGCGACCGGCGAGATCGGGGCGCAGGTGTCGGGCATCCAGGCCGCGACGCAGGAATCCGTCAGCGCCATTCAGGAGATCGGCGGCACCATCGAGCGGCTGTCCGAAGTGTCCGCGGCGATTGCCGCCGCCGTCGAGCAGCAGGGCGCCGCCACGCAGGAAATCTCGCGCAACGTGCAGCAGGCCTCGGTCGGCACGCAGGAAGTTTCGGCGAACATCACCGACGTGCAGCGCGGTGCGATCGAGACCGGTGAAGCCTCGGTCGAGGTGCTGTCGGCGGCGAAATCGCTGGCGACCGACAGCACGCGTCTCAAGGTCGAGGTCGCGCAGTTCCTCGAATCCGTCCGCGCGGCCTGATCTTCAACTTCCCGATTGCGGAGCCGGCGGCGGCGCGACCTGCCGCCGGAACAGGATGCGCTGGTAGAGCCAGCCGATCGCGACCAGCACGATGCCGAGGCCCATGAACGACAGTGCCCGGTAGACGCCGGTCAGCGCCGACATGTCGATGACGAAGGCCTTGAGGATCGTCAGGGCGATGACGGCGGCCGAGGCCAGCCGCGCGCGCTCCGAGTTGACGAGAATGCCGACGCCCAGCAGCACCACGCCGAAGCCGAGCCAGCCGATCGAATAGGTGTACTGCTCGGCGCCCGTCGTCGGACCGGTCGAGAGGATCGGACCGTGATAGAAGCGGCGGATCTCCAGCGTGACATAGGCGAGCGCGAACACGAGTGCGCCGCCGGCGATGGTGTTGGCGTAGGCCTTGCCGCGCGGTCCGGCCACCGCATAGGACAATAGCAGCATCAGCACCGCCGGCAGCGCGTAGCCGAGCAGCAGCAGGTTGAACACCGCGCCGCCGACGTCGACGCGCCAGATCAGCGGGTTCTCCAGGATCAGCAGGCCAATCACGCTGATGAGCCCGCCGATCGCCGTGAGCACGATGGCGCCGACATCGTGCACGATGCTGTGGCTGCGCAGCCGCAGGCGCTCCAGCCCGATCGCCATTGCGAGCGTGATGCAGACCTGGAGCGCGAATTCGAGCAGCGACGGCGGTGAGATCATGTCGCCGCCGGTCGCAAAGTGCCGGATCTCCATGAAAGCAAGCAGTGCGGTGAACAGGATCGCGGCGGTCTCGACCATGCGCAGCGGCGCATCGTCGGCGCGGCGGCGCAGGAACAGGCTCGCGGCCCAGAACGATGCCGCCGGCAGGCCGTAGCCCCAGAGCAGCCAGTTGAAGATCGGCGTGGTGCCGACGGCGTCGCCGACGATGCGCGGATCGTAGGCGATGCGCGCGGTGACGAGGCCGGCGAAGATCGCGGCGAGCCAGCGCAGGAACGGGATCGGCCGCTGCAGCGAGATCCAGGCGGTGCCGAGCGACATCAGTGCCAGCGCGATCGTCAGCCAGCCCTTCTCCAGCGCGAAGGTCAGCGCCAGCGCCAGCGCGCCGAGCGTGCCGGTGGCGAACAAAGCGGCGGAGATCATGATGCCCGGCCGGGTCTCGCGGCGCGTCAGCGCCTCGGTCGCAGCGCCAAAGGCGGCGGCGAGCAGCACAGCGAGGATCGCAAACGGGATCGAGCGGTCGAGATGGGCGATGCGCGCGTAGAGCGCGACCAGGATCGCGATCGGCGTCGCGACGCCTGCCACCGACCACACCACCGGAATGATCGCCGAATTCGATCGGCCTTGCGCGAGGAAGCCGGCGATGCCGAAGCCCGCGGCGAAGATCGCCGCAGTCACCAGATGCAGCGTGACGGAGCTGTCGGTCGCGGCAGGTCCGATTCCCGCTATGGGGCCGCCCGGCAGCACCAGCATGTCAGGGTTGGCGCGCACCGCCCATTCGGCGAACACGACGAAGACGGTCGCTGCGGCCGCACCGATGGCGCCGGTGGCGGCAGATGCACGCCAGGCGACGAGGAGGGTTGCGCCGACGAGAAGCGCGAACGCGATCAGTGCCAGATCGGCATGCGCGCTCGACAGCACGATCAGCATCGCGCCGAACAGATAGGCACCGAGCGCGCCCGAGGAGATCGGCTCGATCTCGCCGTCCTGGATTTCAGGGCCGAACATGAAGCCGCAGACGACGAGGAGCGCGGCCAGCACGAAGCCGGCGATGACATGGAAGGCGTGCGGCGCGACCTGGACCTGCTCGGTGTCGAGACCCGGGAACAGCCAGAGCACGGCGAAGGCGATGGTCGTCACCGCAAGCCAGCGCCACAGCCGGATGCGGGCAAGGCCGAAGCTCGCGGCGGTGACGACGGCCAGATAGATGTAGAGCGCCCAATAGTCCGGCTTGCCGCTGGAGACGAGAACCGGCGTCACGAAGGCGCCGACCACGCCGAGGCCGGCGAGCGCGGGTCCGTGCAGCAGCGCGGCTGCGAGCGTGCACATGGCCACGATGCCGAGCAGCACGAAGGCCGTTGCGGGCACGAGGAAGCCGTAGAGCGCATAGGCGGCATAGATGGTCGCGAAGGCCACCGCCGTTCCGGCCGCGGTGAGGATCGCCGGGATGTTGGCGATCGGCAGCGCGGCGATGTTGGAGATGCTCTCCTTGCGCCGCGTCCATTCGCCGGCCGCCAGCAGCGCGGCTGCGAACAGGCCGCCCAGGAAGACGCGCACGCCGGGGCCGAGCAGGCCGGCCTCGATCGAATAGCGCACCATGAAGAAGCCGCCGAGCGCGAGCGCAAGGCCGCCGATCCACACCACCCAGCGCGTGCCGAGCCGCTCCTCGAAACCGGGTTCGCGAATATCGGGTGCGGGCGCGGGCAGCGGTGGCGGGGCATCGGCCTGCGGGCCCGCTGCGAGCGGGAGCGGCGAAAGCTCTTCGGTGACGAGCGGAGGCGGCGCAGCTTCCGCCTCGGGTGCAAGCGGCGGCGGCTCGGTGGCCGCCGTTGTGGGCGTCTCGACCTGCGCCTGTACGGGCAGCGGCGGCGGCGGTTGCACCTGCCGCCGTTGCGCGTAAAACATCTCCTCGAGCGTGTTGAAGCGCCGCCGCAGCTCGGCTGCCTGGCTGGAGGCCTTGATGGCGATCAGGATGGCGATGATCGCGATGATCAGCGCGAAGACGTCAAACGGGCCGTCGAACATGAAGCCTCCAGGCGATCGACAGGCAGGGGCCGATCACGCAAATCTTGAGTTAGCGCCGGGAGCGTACGCGCAAGCCCGGTGCGGGCCGCTCCTGAAGCACGTCGCGGCGGAAGCGGTAGAGCGCCGCCGGCCGTCCGCCCGTCTGTGTCGACATCACCCCGGTCGGTTCGACCAGGGCTTCCATTTCGACCAGGCGGCGGAAATTCTGCTTGTGCAGGTGCCGGCCGGAGATCGCCTCCACCGTATGCTGCAGTTCTGTGAGTGTGAATTCGGGCGGCAAAAGTTCAAACACCACAGGACGATACTTCAGTTTGGCGCGGAGCCGGGCGATCGCCGTGGCGAGAATCCGGCGATGATCGAACCGCATCGAGGTCCCGAGCGGGGGCAGCATCTTGCGCGCTAATGCCGCAGGGCGGCCGTCGCGCCGCGCTTCCTCGACCAGGCCGGCCTCGTACAGCAGCTCGTAGCGGTCGAGCACGCGCTCCTCGTCCCAGGCCGCCCCCTCGAGGCCGAAATAGAACCGCACACGATCCTTGCGCGGCAGCGCGCGGCTCGTCTCCGGCGTCTCCTCCGCGGCCCATTCGGTCAGCGCGGGAATGATGTCGCGGGCGATGATCGCCGGCGGTTCCTCGCGCCAGTCTTCCCAGGGGAAGAAGCGATACCATGGCGCGAAGCTCGCCGCGTTGGCCGCAAGCTCGCCGTCCACCGCGCGCGTCAGTGCGAGATAGCCGATCGACACCATATGCGCCCCGGTGTCGCCGGCCTCGGCATGACGGCCGCGATCGCCGAAGGTGTAGAGCTGCTCGACATAGCCGAGCCGCAAGCCGGCCTGCTCCTCGACCCAGGCGCGCAGGCCGATCTCGAAGGTGCGGTGCGCCAGCGCGTCGAACGGGCCGAACGGCAGGCCGGCCAGCCCGTCGCTGCCGCGCGCGGTCAGGATCAGCGGCTCGTGGCCCTCGATCGCAACGATCGCCGCGGTGAGGCCGATCTCGATCGGGGTCAGCAGCGTCTCGCTCATGCGATAATGATCGAAACTGTCATGGGAGAAATATGCCGACTGATTGCGGCGGTCTCTCCGCGGGCTCGCTGTAACCTCTCCCGCTCGCGGGAGAGTTCGGCGCGCAGCGCCGGGTGAGGGCTTTCTCCTCTAGGGGGGCGTCCCAATGCGGAGACACCCTCTCCCCAACCCTCTCCCGCAAGCGGGAGAGGGGGGCACGGTCTCGTCGCGGCTGCCATTCGACTCCCTCTTCATTCGAGCTCGATCACGAAGGGGCGCCCCTCGACCATCATCGCGCCCGGACCGATCTCGTCGAGCGCGCGCAGCATGCGGCCGTTGCGCCCCAGCGCACGGTCGGCGAGGCCGACGATGCGCCGGTTCGGCGAGGCTATCGGCGAGGCTGCGCGGATCTTTCTGGCGATCTCGAGCTCGTCGCGGTTGGGATTGAGCGCGCAGACCGCCGCGAACGCGCTCGCGGTGGAGCGGCTGATGCCGGCATAGCAATGCACCACCAGCGGTGCGCTGCGGTCCCAGCCGCGCACGAAATTCAGCACCTGATCGATATGAGTCTCGGACGGTGCGGTGAAACCATCCATCTCCTCGGTGATGTCGTCCATCGAGACCTTGAGATGATTGGCGGGGAGCACCGAGACCGGCCGCGCCACCTGCTCGACATTGGCCATCACGGTCAGCACATGGCTGGCCCTGGTGAGGCGGACGGTTTCGGGGAGCGCGGCGAGGGAACAGACGTGGATCATGGCGAACCTTTTTCTTGATTATAGCCGCGGCCCGTCGGGTGGGCAAAGCTACCACTTCGTCGTCCCGGACAAGCGCGCCACAAGCGCGCGCCGATCCGGGACCCATATCCACAGGAAGGGATTTGACGAAAACTCGGAGTTACAAGCTCGGGTCGCAATCGCTCCCTGTGGGTATGGATCCCTGCTTTCGCAGGGACGACAGCGGAGTGCGAGGCCTCACCGTCTCACGACCAGGCTCACGCGAACACCGCGCCAAACCGCTCCAGAAACTGCTTCTCCGCCCGCGCCGCGGTCCAGGGCGTGAGATAGTCGCGCCGGACGCTGTCGGAGAGGCCGGGATCCTTGCCGAACAGGCGCTTGGCTTCGGCCGCGCTGAAGCCGGCAAGCTCGGTCGCCTCGAGGTAGGCCGCACCGCGGTCGGCGGCCTTGATGGCCTGCGTGATCTCCTCCGGCAAGACCGGCGGCAGCCCGAAACGGATATGGATGGCGCCGAGCAGGCGCTTTTCGACCGCCTTGTAATGGCCGTCGAGCACGGCCTTGAACGGCGAGATCATGTCGCCGATCACATATTCCGGTGCATCGTGCAGCAGGGCTGCGAGCCGCATGCGCTGGTCCACGCGCGGCATTTCGTGCCGCAGCACGGTCTCCACCAGCAGGGTGTGCTGCGCGACCGAGAAGATATGCGCGCCGACGGTCTGGCCGTTCCAGCGCGCCACGCGCGCCAGCCCATGCGCGATGTCGGCGATCTCGACATCGAGCGGGGAGGGGTCGAGCAGATCGAGCCGACGGCCCGACAGCATGCGCTGCCAGGCGCGGGATTCCGCGCCGCGTGCCGTTTTCTTCGCGCTCATTTGGCCTTGAGGCGCGGCTTGCGCTGCAGCTTGCTGCAGCTTGCGTGGCAGTGGCAGTCGACCAGATGGTCGTTGACCATGCCGGTCGCCTGCATGAAGGCGTAGACGATGGTCGGGCCGACGAACTTGAAGCCGCGCGAGGACAGCTCCTTGGAGATCTGCACCGACAGCGGCGTCGAGGCCGGTACGCTCGCGCTGGTCTTGAAATGGTTGACCTTGGGCTTGCCGCCCATGAAGTCCCACAGCAGCTTCGAGAAGCCCGGACCTTTCTCCATGATGTCGAGATAGGATCTGGCGCTGAGGATCGTGCCGTCGATCTTGGCGCGGTTGCGCACGATCCCGGCGTCGTTCATCAGCGCGTGCACCTTCTTGTCGGTGTAGCGCGCGATCTTCTCCGGCCGGAAATCGTCAAAGGCTTTGCGGAAATTGTCGCGCTTGCGCAGGATGGTGATCCAGGACAGGCCGGCCTGGAAACCGTCGAGGATCAGCTTCTCGTACAGCGCGCGGTCGTCATATTCCGGCACGCCCCATTCGGTGTCGTGATAGGCGACATAGAGGGGGTCATCGCCCGGCCAGGGGCAGCGGGTCTTTCCGTCGGGATGCAGGCGGGGAGCTCGGCTCATGCGGTGGGCTGTTTCGCAGGGATACGGACAACGTCAGGATCTGCCAGGCGCAACGCGAGGCCGCCGGCGGTGAGAGGCTGGCCGGCATCGAGCGCCTCTGCGACACGGTCGATGCGCACCAGGGCAATGCCCTTGCCCTGCGCCGACGAGCCCATGGTCCCGACGGATTTGTCGCCGGCCATGACACTGACACCGGCCTCCGGCGAGAAGTCGTCGAGCAGCACCTTGACGCTGCGCGTGCGCGCGGTGCCGCGATGTTGCATGCGCGAGACGACCTCCTGGCCGACATAGCAGCCCTTGTCGAAATCGACGCCGGCGAGGCGGTCCATGTTGGTCTCGTGCGGGAACGCATCGTTGTACATGAAATCGAGCCCGCCGCGCGGCACGCCGAGCGCGATCCGGTGCGCCTCGTAGTCCGCTGCATCGACCAGGTCGGCGCCGATGAGATCGGACAGCTTCTGCTTGAGGTCCTCCGGGATCAGGATGCGGATGCCGAGCGCTTCGTTGCGCGGGTCGGCGAAGGCAAGGTCGGTCTGCGCCGCAGGCTGGCCGTCCCAGGCCGCGAGCACGCCGAGATCGAGGTTTTCCACGGTGACCTTGGCACGCAGCTTGTAGAATTTCAGCTTGGTGGCGAGGCCCTCTGCCAGCGCTTTCGGGCAGTCGATCAGGAACCCGCCGCCATGGCCGGCCGGCACCTCGGTGATCAGGAAATCCACGATGATCTTGCCCTGCGGCGTCAGCAGCGCGCCGAATCGCCCCAGGCCCGGCTTCAGCCTGTCGATGTCGGTCGTGACGAGGCCGTTGAGGAAGTTGCGCGCATCCTCGCCCGCGACCTTGACGACGCCCCGGTCGGGAAGAAACGCTGATTTCATGCGAAAATCTCTTGCGACATGGTGCTCTGGAACGTAAGCCCGCGAGGCATAAACGACAAGACCTCGAGCCCTGCGCTTGGGGATGAGAAGGGCCTTCAGCCATGACCCAGCGCTTCGATGTGATCCTCAAGAACGGCACCGTCGTCAACCAGGACGGCGAGAATGTTCGCGATATCGGCATCACCAATGGCCGCATCGCCGAGCTGGGCCCGCTCTCGCAAGGCAGCGCGGCCGAGGTGATCGACTGCAAGGGCCTGCACATCCTGCCCGGCGTGATGGACACGCAGGTGCATTTCCGCGAGCCCGGGCTGGAGCACAAGGAAGACCTCGAGACCGGCTCGCGCAGCGCCGTGATGGGTGGCGTCACCGCCGTGTTCGAGATGCCGAACACCGCGCCGCTGACGGTGACCGAGACCGAATTCACCGACAAGGTGAAGCGCGCCCATCACCGCATGCATTGCGATTTCGCCTTCTTCATCGGCGGCACCCGTGAGAACGTGCAGGATCTGCCGGTGCTGGAGCGCGCGCCGGGCTGCGCGGGCGTCAAGGTGTTCATCGGCTCCTCGACCGGCGCGCTGCTGGTGGAGGACGACGACAGCCTGCGCCGCATCTTCCAGGTCATCAACCGCCGCGCCGCATTCCACGCCGAGGACGAATACCGCCTCAACGACCGCAAGCCGCTGCGCATCGAGGGCGATGCCCGCTCGCATCCGGTCTGGCGCGACGAGACGGCGGCGCTGATGGCGACGCAGCGCCTGGTCAAGCTCGCGCACGAGACCGGCAAGCGCATCCACGTGCTGCACATCTCGACCAAGGAAGAGATCGAGTTCCTGCGCGACCACAAGGACGTCGCCTCCTGCGAGGCGACGCCGCATCATCTGACGCTGGTCGCGCCCGAATGCTACGAGCAGCTCGGCACGCTGGCGCAGATGAACCCGCCGGTGCGCGGCGCCGATCACCGTGCCGGCATCTGGCGCGGCATCGAGCAGGGCATCATCGACGTGCTCGGCTCCGACCACGCCCCGCATACGCTGGAAGAAAAGCAGAAGACCTATCCGGCCTCGCCCTCCGGCATGACCGGCGTGCAGACGCTGGTGCCCCTGATGCTCGATCACGTCAATGCCGGCCGGCTGTCGCTGGCAAGGTTCGTCGACCTCACCAGCGCCGGCCCCGCGCGCCTCTACAACATGGCCTGCAAGGGCCGCATTGCTGCGGGCTATGACGCCGATTTCACCATCGTCGATCTCAAGCGCAGCGAGACCATCACCAACGATTGGGTGGCGTCGAAGGCCGGCTGGACTCCTTACGACGGCGTCCGCGTCACCGGCTGGCCCGTCGGCACCTTCATCCGCGGCCGCCGCGTGATGTGGCAGGGCGAGCTGGTCACGCCGGCGCAGGGCGAGGCGGTGCGGTTTTTGGAGACGCTGAAGCAATAGGGGCAGTGGTTCGCTCGATCCGTCATCCTGAGGTGCGAGGCACGGGACGCAACGCGTCCCGTGGAGAGCCTCGAAGGATGCACGGCCGCGCTGTAACCACGCGGAGAGGGCCGGGCTGTCGCCCTTCGAGGGCCGCTGAAGGAGCGGCCACCTCAGGGTGACGGATTGAGTTCTGAGTGCTCGCTTGCAAGCGTAGACCTTAGCCCGCATGAGCGTAGCAATATGCGGGGGTTCGCTTGAGCGATTCCCGGGTTTCGCTACGCTCACCCGGGCTACGGCTCCGCAACGCGAGGCGATTATGTCCCAACCGTCACCCCTCATCACCACCGGGCAGCTTGCCGCCATGCTCGGCGATCCCAATCTCCGCCTCTATGACTGCACCACGTACAACGAGCCGGTCCCACCCGGCAGCGACGTGCCGTACCGCGCCGTGCCGGGCGACAAGACCTTCGTGGCCGGCCACATTCCGGGTGCCGATTTCCTCGATCTGCAGGGCGAGTTCTCCGACGTCTCGTCGCCGCAGTTCTTCATGATGCCCGACGTTGCCCAGCTCGAAGCCGCCTTCGGCCGCCACGGCCTCGATGCGAGCAAGACCATCGTGCTCTACAGCATCGGCACCATGATGTGGTCGACGCGGTTCTGGTGGATGCTGCGCGCGCTCGGCGTCGATGCCCGTGTGCTCGATGGCGGTCTCGACAAGTGGAAGGAGGAGGGGCGACCGATCGAGATGGGCGCACCGAAGGGATATCCGGCGACGACCTTCAGGGCCGCGCCGCGCGCCGGCCTCTTCGTCGACAAGACCGCCGTGGCGGCCCGTATCGGCGATCCCGCAACCGTCATCGTCAACGCGCTCGGGCCGCAGTTTCATCGCGGCCTCGAGCCGAGCCGCTACGGCCGGCCGGGCCGCGTTCCCGGCAGCGTCAACGTGTCAGCCGCAACGCTCGTGAACGCCGACAAGACCCTGACGACGCTTGCCGACGCCGAAGCCAAGTTCACTGCTGCAGGCGTCACGCGCGACAAGAATGTGATTCTCTATTGCGGCGGCGGCATCTCGGCGACGATCGACCTGTTCCTGCTGGCCCAACTCGGCTACGACAGGCTGACGCTGTATGACGCCTCCATGGGCGAGTGGGCGAGAGACCCGGCGCTGCCGATCGAGACGGATTAACCTCTGCTTACCCTCCCCTGGAGGGGGAGGGTCGATCGCGCGCAGCGCGAGCGGGGTGGGGTGATCTCTCCATTGAGGCGGTCTCTGTGCGGAGAGATCATCCCACCCCGCTTCACCTCTCGCTTCGCTCGACATGAATCGACCCTCCCCCTCCAGGGCAGGGCTATCGCATGTGACCGATAAGGCTGAGAAGGAATTCGTCTTCCCAGCCTGCTCGTTTGACCTTCTGTCGCATGGAGATG
>NZ_LFJB01000128.1:0-4583 GCF_006658625.1 Bradyrhizobium sp. UNPF46 | reverse complement strand
TCGAGCGAAGTGGACACCGGTTCGCGTGAAGAAAACGCGTCAAAACAACAATCTAGAGCTTCGGTTCTGATTCAATCAGAACCGAATACGCTCTAGGCGAAGGTCTCGTCGCCCGGATGGAGCGAAGCGCAATCCGGGACAGAGTCGCCGTGAAAAGACCCCCGGATTACGCTTTGCTCCATCCGGGCTACGGTCACAAACCTCACACAGGCAGAAATTGCTTCAACGCCGGCATGAAGAAGATCCCGAGATTGATCGCAAAGCCGATGCTCCAGAGGATCGAGCGCAGCGTCGGGCGGTTGCCGAGATAGGTCAGCACATAGGCGATCCGCACGATCAGAAACAGTGCCGCGAGCTCGTCGATCAGCCGCTGCGGCGAATCCCGGTATTCGGCGAGCAGGACCGCGAAGGCGAAGAACGGGAAGGTCTCGATGCCGTTCTGGTGGGCGCCGAGCGCGCGCTGCGACAGGGCGTCCTCATAGAAGGCGGGATCGCGCGGCCGGGAATTGTCGAAGCGGCCAAACCTGATCCATTTGATCGCGGCGATCGTTGACAGATAGAGCAGCAGCGCTCCTAGGACGCACCATTCCGCGAGTGTCATCGTCGCTCCCCGGCCTGGCTGCGACCCTAGCGAAACCGGCCTCATCTTGACAAGTTCGGACCAACGCGCGACCCACAGAGCCATGACCAGCGTCGTCCCCATCGAGACCGGAAGACCGGTCGCCCAATCCGCCTTGCCGCGCGTTGGCGTGCTCCTGATCAATCTCGGAACACCCGACACGGCGGATGCGCCGGGCGTGCGGGTCTATCTGAAGGAGTTCCTCAGTGATGCCCGCGTCATCGAGGACCAGGGACTGATCTGGAAGGTCGTGCTGAACGGGATCATCCTGCGCAGCCGCCCCCGCACCAAGGCGCTGGACTACCAGAAGATCTGGAACACGGAGAGGAACGAGTCGCCGCTGAAGACCATCACGCGGTCGCAAGCCGACAAGCTCGCGGCCTTGCTGTCCGACCACGCCCACGTCGTGGTCGACTGGGCGATGCGTTACGGCAATCCCTCGATCAAGTCGGGCATCGATGCGCTGATCGCGAAAGGCTGCGAGCGCATCCTGGCCGTTCCGCTCTATCCGCAATACTCCGCCTCGACCTCGGCGACCGTCTGCGACGAAGTGTTCCGCGTGCTTGCCCAATTGCGCAACCAGCCGACGCTGCGGGTGACGCCGCCTTATTACGAGGACGCCGCCTATATCGAGGCGCTCGCCGTCTCGATCGAGACGCATCTGGCGACGCTGTCCTTCAAGCCCGAGCTGATCGTAGCGTCCTTCCACGGCATGCCGAAATCCTATGTCGAGAAAGGCGATCCCTATCAGCAGCACTGCATCGCCACCACCGCGGCGCTGCGTCGCCGGCTCGGCATGGACGAAACGAAACTGCTGCTGACCTTCCAGTCGCGCTTCGGCAATGCCGAGTGGCTTCAGCCCTATACCGACAAGACCATGGAGCGGCTTGCGAAGGAAGGCGTGCGCCGTATCGCAGTGGTGACGCCGGGCTTTTCCGCCGATTGCCTGGAGACGCTGGAGGAGATCGCGCAGGAGAATGCTGAGATCTTCAAGCACAATGGCGGCGAAGAGTTTTCCGCGATCCCCTGCCTCAACGACAGCGAGCCCGGCATGGACGTGATCCGCACCCTGGTGCTGCGCGAGCTTCAGGGCTGGATCTGATGGGCGCCCCGTGAACCGCCGTGAGTGTCTGGCGCTTCTTGGGACGATCGCGGTGCTGCCGGTCCCGGTCCTGGCGCAGCAGCCGCGCGCGGTGCGCCGGCTCGGTGTGCTCTCGGTCATCGCCTCCGATGATGTGATCGGCCAGGCTCGCCTGGCCGAGGCGCTCGCCGGCCTCGGCTGGAAAAAGCGCGACAACCTCGAGATCGACTGGCGCAGCGGCGGCGGCGACCGCGCCCGCATCGCGCGGCTCGCCGACGAGTTGATCGCGCTCAAGCCAGACGTCCTCCTCGCGCTCGGAACGCCCTCGGTCGAGGAGCTGCGCCGCCGCACCACGACCATCCCGATCGTGTTCGCCGTCGTCACCGATCCCGTCAGTCAGGGCTTTGTCGAAAACCTAGCCCATCCCGGCGGCAACGTCACCGGTTTCACCGATTACGACGGCCCGCTGGCCGGCAAATGGCTGGAGATGCTGACGCAGGTCACGCCGAAGGTCTCCCGTGCCTTCGTCGTCTACAATCCCGCCACCGCGCCCTTCGCACCCCTGATGCTGCGCACCATCGAGGACGCCGCGCGGACGCTCCGGATGACGGTCGAGCCCGCGCCGGTGAATGACGCGGCCTCCATCGCAGTGCTGGCTTCGCGAAGGGACGGTGGCTTTCTGATTCTGCCGGACTTCTTCACCATGGCCAATCGCGGCCAGCTTCTGGCGGCGATCGCGCAGGCGCGCGCGCCGGCCGTGTTCTGGAGCCGCACCTTCGTCGACGAGGGCGGGCTGATGTCCTACAGCACCGACAGCGCCGAGCAGCTCCGCCGTGCCGCGGACTATATCGATCGCATCCTGAAGGGGGCGCGGCCAGCCGACCTGCCAGTGCAGAACCCCACCAAGTTCGAGCTCACGGTTAACCTGAAAACGGCCAAGGCGCTTGGCATCACGCTTGCCTCGGGTCTGCTCGCAATCGCGAACGACGTCATTGAATAGAGCTCGCGGTGACGGCGCAATTCTTGACCCTTGCCGCTAGGTCTGCGTCTGCTCGCTTTCAAGAGCCTTGTGCAAAATACATATTCGTGACCGTTTCCTCTCGCGGCGCCTTGTGCAGAATTGCGCCGATACCGACGTTACTTGCGACCGCTGAACCGGTAAGGTCGTGATCCCGACCAATGACAGCGCGGGAAAGGGCTTTTCCCGGCTTCTTTCCCGCCTTGGAGGAGCTATGAGCGGTTTCGACATTTTCGCGATTGTTCTGGTGTTGCTCGTCATCGTCACGCTGGTTGCCGGCGTGAAGACGGTGCCGCAGGGCTATGACTGGACCATCGAGCGGTTCGGCAAATACACGCAGACGCTGAGCCCCGGGCTCAATTTGATTGTGCCTTATTTCGATCGCGTCGGGCGCAAGATCAACATGATGGAGCAGGTGATCGACATCCCCGAGCAGGAGGTCATCACCAAGGACAATGCCACCGTGACGGTGGACGGCGTTGCCTTCTACCAGGTGTTCGATGCGGCGAAAGCGAGCTACGAGGTCTCCAACCTGACGCAAGCCATCACGGTCCTGACCATGACCAACATCCGCTCGGTGATGGGCGCCATGGATCTGGACCAGGTGCTGTCGCATCGCGACGAGATCAACGAGCGCCTCCTGCGCGTGGTCGATGCCGCGGTCTCGCCCTGGGGCCTGAAGGTCAACCGCATCGAGATCAAGGATATCGTGCCGCCGGCCGACCTCGTCGAGGCCATGGGCCGGCAGATGAAGGCCGAGCGCGTCAAGCGCGCCGACATTCTCGCCGCCGAAGGCCAGCGTCAGTCCGAGATCCTGCGCGCCGAGGGCGCCAAGCAGGGCCAGATCCTGCAGGCCGAAGGCCGCAAGGAAGCTGCGTTCCGCGACGCCGAGGCCCGCGAACGGTCCGCGGAGGCCGAGGCCAAGGCGACGCAGATGGTCAGTGAAGCCATCTCCAAGGGGGACGTCGCTGCGTTGAACTATTTCATCGCCGACAAGTACATCAAGGCGTTCGGCCAGTTCGCCGACGCGCCGAACCAGAAGATCATCATGCTGCCGATCGAAGCGACCAGCATGCTGGGCTCGCTCGCCGGCATCGGCGAGATCGCCAAGGCGACGTTCGGCGAAAGCGCGGCCTCCGCGGCCGCCGCCGCGCGCCGCCCGGGCTCGGTGCCGCCGACCGGCAGCACGCCGCCGGCGGTGCCGCCGCGGCAGGGATAGTCACTTGCGCATGTCCCTTCAGGCAGGGGCATGCATCATGATAGAAGGTCGTGTCATGACCGACATGTTCGTATCGCTCGGCACCTGGAACTGGCTGATCTTCGGCTTCATCCTGATGGCGCTGGAGGTGCTCGCGCCGGGTGTCTTCCTGTTCTGGCTCGGGCTCGCTGCGCTGCTCGTCGGCCTGATCTCGTTCACGGTCGTCCTGTCGTGGCAGATCCAGCTCGTGATGTTCGCAGTGTTTGCCGCTGCCGCCGTGCCGGTGTGGCGTCGGCTTGCGCGGCCGAAGCCGGATGCGAGCGCCAGTCCGTTCCTCAACAAGCGCGCCGATGCGCTGCTCGGGCGCGAGTTCACGCTGGAGAAGCCAATCGTCGATGGCAGCGGCACCATGCGGATCGGCGACACCGTCTGGCGCGTCGCAGGTCCGGATACGCCGGCCGGAACGCGGGTGAAGGTGGTGCAGGTGGACGGTGCGAATCTGACCGTGGCCGCGGCGTGAGGATTCTTCGCCTCTCCCCGCTTGCGGGGAGAGGCCGGATTGCATCGCAGATGCAATCCGGGTGAGGGGGAGTCTCCGCGAGTCCGTCTCTCACCGTCTGCGCGGAGGCCCCCCCCCCCCCCCCCCCCCCCCCCCCCCCCCCCGGGG
>NZ_LFJB01000140.1:0-5183 GCF_006658625.1 Bradyrhizobium sp. UNPF46 | reverse complement strand
CCGTTCGTCCGCACGCGGCCTCGGGCTCACAGGGACTACCCGCCCTGCCCGCACCTCTCATGCCGACGCTGCCGCGTCCACCGCAACCCCAGCTCGCGAACAAGACGACCACAAGTCGCCCCTCTTGGATGAGCCGGGATGGGCGACACATACGACAAAACCGAATTTCGGTAAAGTGGAATATTTTTGCGGGGAGGGGTTGACGGCAGGGGAAACAAGGCTCGCCGGACGGTTGGCAATAGCCCAAACCGCAAGCGTAAAAATCTGATACAACGCAAAGCAACTGAGCACCACCGGAGTGGGTCGTGGACATAATCGGGGAATTTTTCGACAACCGCAACAAAGGCTGGTGCATCCACTGCGCTAAGGCACTAATGAATCTTGCAACCAACGTGGATCACGTGCCATCGAAGAGTTTCCTTAGAGATCCCCGGCCAGAAAACTTGCCCACAGTGCCGGTCTGTACGCCTTGCAACAATGGTTTCTCAAAAGATGAGGCGTATATGGTCGCCTCTCTGAGCGCGGCTATAACCGGCACAACCGATCCCACAAAGCAAGTCATCCCTAGCGCGCGGCGGATCCTTGAGAAGAGCGAAGCCCTACAAACTGCAATCAAGCGATCAAGCAGCTACACCACGATTGGCGGCGATCGCCGCCTAGTCTGGAAGCCGGACATCGAGCGCATCAAGCGTGTAGTCGTGAAGAATGCGCGCGGACATGCATTCTTCGAGATGGGCGAGCCAATGATGGGAGAGCCTGCGTCCGTAAGGATCATCCCACTGGAATACATGACCGCTGGTGATCGAGAGGAATTCGAGACTTTG
Organism: Bradyrhizobium sp. UNPF46; assembly: GCF_006658625.1. NCBI lineage: Bacteria > Pseudomonadati > Pseudomonadota > Alphaproteobacteria > Hyphomicrobiales > Nitrobacteraceae > Bradyrhizobium > Bradyrhizobium sp. UNPF46. The sequence goes on along the minus strand of NZ_LFJB01000140.1, from coordinate 4,359 downwards.
GCCAACCCCATGGATGTGTTTCCGGAAGTCGGCAGCCGCATGATGACTCGCGTTCTAACCGGCCAGGATCTCACAGATGACGGATGGATACTGGTTCAAGGCGGCGTCTACCGTTACGTTGCAGTGCAAATCGGGCTGATGACGGTGCGCAGTGTCTTGTACGAATATCTAGCTACCGAAGTACGTTGGGACAATTAATAGCAAGCCGACACACTTCTCTAACGATGCGCATGATGGTTTTCGTGCGAACTGCCTCCTCTTAAGCTTCGGCGGGCCACTTTGCACGAACAGCCGGCAATAACTTGTCGGTCAGGCTTCGGCGGCCGTGACAGATGATTCTATCAGCCTTTCCTGCCACGACCGTTTCGTAGAATGCTACGCCCAACAAATGAAAATTGATCGCCTCGATCTCGCCCCCATGGCTCTCGGGAAAGTACACCCGGAAGCATCCACCGCCACTCATCCCGCCGTAGGAGTGAGGGGTTTCAAAATCTGGATCCGGCTCGGGGATCAACTCTAAGCGATCGAAACCGTCGCGCCCGTCGTCGATGGTCTTAGCACGCCCCACATTTGCAAGTGAGCGCTGGACGATGAGCCGCCGATCATGCCGTATATTTATCTTCTGCCCCATAGCCTCGACGCCCCCGACAACGACATCGACGACCTTACTGCCTTCCGGCGCGCCAGCTCGAATCCTTTGTTCATCCCTTTCGAAGCTAAGGAAAGTGCCATGCAGCTCGATTGACGCGGCCTTGTCCCTTCTGAGACGAACGAAAGCGATATCTGGCCCATACTCATCCTCGTCTCGGTTCTCAAAGGTGACCGCGTCCAGAAGACTCACCTCCTCCCATATGGAATGCATCTCAGTATTGCGCGGCGGATATAGATAGATTCCGACAACGTTAAGTTCGCGAACTACTTGCCACACATGCCCTGCGGTCAAGATGCCATACGTTGTGCCGACTTTTAGAAGTGTGCCTGAACCGCGAAGCTCCACCCGGTCGGGAGGAAACAATTCCAGAAATCCCATGGAATAACGGGACAGATTTAGTTGCACTGGCGCCTCCCATCATCAAACTTGTAGGATCGGTAAAGCGAAGCGAACCCATCGAAAATATACGATGCCGAGATCCGATGGCCTTCGCAAGCGCTTACCCCCCGCTTTCCTTTCACGCTCCCGATCACAGCGCAGTAAAACGCCAAGGGCACAGCGACGACTGCCGCTGTGCCCCTATCATCATTCGCATCGGCGCGCGTTACAGCAATCCGACCTTGTGCATGATCTCCCGGATCTGGGCCGGATCGGGATCCATCATGGTGGGGACGAACACCTCGTTCGCCGTCTGTGCGGGACCGCGGGCGACGTAGCTCGAGCCGCTTTGCGTGGGATCGACGGACTGCAGCGCCATCGCGCCTGCCGTTTGGGCCGGACCGCGCGCCACGTTGCTCGCGCTGGCCTGCATCGGCGCGGCGGATTGCGGCGCAGGGGCGCTCGCCGGCACCATGCTCGGTGCTTCGGCCGGCGGCAATCCGAGCAGGCGACGCAGCGTCGCCAGCGACGGATCGGTCGCGGACGCAGCGGCGGCGACCGGGGCGATTCCGGTTTCGAGGCCGAGCGCCCGCATCGCGTTCGGCAGTCCCGCGCCGGTCCGGTTGGGGTCACCGAATTGCAGCGGCGTCGCGGTTTCCTTCAGGATCTGGAACAGCCGCTCGACACGGCGGGCATCGCGATTCTGGAAGTTGCCCTTGGTGAAGTCCCGATGATGCGCCAGCACGAGCGCGGCGAGGCCCGTGACATGCGGCGTCGCCATCGAGGTGCCGTCCCATGCGCCGAAGCCATCGGCGGGAAGCGACGAGACGATGCCGACGCCGGGCGCGCAGACGTCGACCTCCGGTCCGAAGCAGGAGAACTTTGCCGGGAAATATCCGTCGCGGCTCTGGAAGCCGTCGAGGGCCTGCTGCGAATGATAGCTGTCATCGGGGAATTCGCCCCACTTGCCCAGCGCGGCGACCGCCAGGCAATGCGGCGTCGACGCCGGAAACTGCACCGGCCCCGACGAGTTGCCGGCGGCGATGATGCAGGCCATGCCCATCTGCTTGGCGCGGATGATGCGCTCCTCGATGATCTGCGAGGGGTCGCCGCCGCCCAGGCTCATATTGACGACGTCGATGCCGTGCTCCATGCAGTAATCGAGCGCAGCGACGAGATCGCTGAACCGGCCGCCGGGGAAGATGCGGCAGACATGGATCTCCGCCGCGGGAGCGAAGCCGCGGATTCCGCCGCCGGCGCCGACCGGACCGCCGGCGATGATCCCGGCGCAATGCGAGCCATGGCCGATCGTGTCGACGGTCCACGCCGCCTTGTCATTGCCGACGATGCTGGTGCCTTCCGTGATGCCGTGCAGATTGCGATGGGTCGGCGCCAGGCCGGAATCGATGATCGCAATCTTGATGCCGCTACCGTCATAGGACGGCGGCAGACGATCGAGGCCCATCGCGCGCTCACCCCACCCCATCAATTGCTGGCCGGGGAAGTTGCGCAGGACTGCGCCGAGCGCCCTCACGGCGATCCGGTTGACGCTGTTGGGAACGAGCTGCGGACGATCGAGCCAGAAGGTCCAGTAGTCGATCTTCGGTTTGACGAGGATCGAGCGGATGGTCTCCGGCGTTTCGCCCTGCAGGGTCACCGTGGCACGGCCGGTGGCGTCGGTGACGCCCTGTGCCGGCCACATGCTGCCGAACACATAGACCTCGGCTTCGGGCAGCGGGCCGTCCTGGCCCAACACCTCGATCGTCGCGGTGAAGCCGTCGGCCAGCGGCGTCAGCACGCCCGGATTGGGAAGCTGCGGCGTGGTCGGGTCGAGCATGTAGGTCAGCCGCTCGTCACGCTCCACCGCGCAACGCCCCTGGGCCTGGGTCTGCAGCAGCTTGGCCTTGTCGGGAGTCATCTTGGCGAGAACCAGCGGACTGAGCGGCACCTGTCCGAGCTCCGCGCTCTGAAATCCGAACAGGCGCGGCGGAGAGACCGTCTTCACCACTTCGATGTCGGGGCTGTTGGTGAGCTGCTGGGTCAGGAAGTCGACGCTGAAGGTCGCAAGCCCGGGCTGCTGCTGCGGCGCGATCATGAATTGCGATTTGCGCGATACGATCGTTGCGGGCCCCTGGCCCGACGCCGGTGACGGGCCGGCACCGTGTCCCGGATCCACGCCGTTGCCGATTGCCGCCGCTTCGGTCGCATCGTGCTCGCGTTGCCCGGACGTTCCTGGTTTGCCTCTCGTGGCCATTGCAGCCTCCTTGATGTTTTGCGTGTCCAATGTTTGCCCACCGAAATCAGTCGGCATCGAACGGCTTCAGCGCTGAATTCGGTTCGACCACGAGCGTGGCAAACGTCGACTTCAGGCGATCGGCCTGTGTCTTCGTCATCGACAGGATGACGACGTCGGGAGCGACCTGCGCTATTCGCGTCACGCCGGTTTCAAGCCGCAGGTGTTCGTTGAGCTGACCGGATCGGACCGGGTCTCCCTGCACGATGAATTGCTGCGACGTGTTTGAATCCGCCATCTGGCTTCCATCCATTCTGTGCGCAGAGGCGGGCTTGCGCCCGCCTCGTGCGTGTGGGGTCTAGTGCATCGTGCCGGGCTGACCGGCGTTGAAGACGCCGAGCTGGCGACCGATATCGAGGCCGGTCTGGGCGCCCTGGCCGATCTTCTTGAGCACGCTCCAGAAGCTCTGCAGCTCCATGTCGGTCGGCTGTGCGCTTGCTGCCGGCTGCATGCCGGGCTGGCCGGCGCTGAACACGCCGAGCTGGTGGCCGATGTTCACACCGGTCTGCACACCCTGCCCGATCTTCTTCAGCACGCTCCAGAAGCTCTGCAGCTCCATGTCGGTCGGCGGTGCGCTTGCTGCCGGCTGCAGGCCGGGCTGGCCGGCGCTGACCACGCCGAGCTGATGGCCGATATCCAGGCCGGTCTGGGCACCCCGACCGATCTTCTTCAGCACGCTCCAGAAGCTCTGCAGCTCCATGTCGGTCGGCTGCGCGGCCGCGGCGGACTCCAGGCCGGGCTGAGCACTGAACACGCCGAGCTGGTGACCGATGTTCACGCCGGTCTGCACGCCCTGGCCGATCTTCTTCAGCACGCTCCAGAAGCTCTGCAGCTCCATGTCGGACGGCGGCGCGCTTGCTGCCGGCTCCAGGCCGGGCTGGGCACTGAACACGCCGAGCTGGTGACCGATATTCACACCGGTCTGCACGCCCTGGCCGATCTTCTTCAGCACGCTCCAGAAGCTCTGCAGCTCCATGTCGGTCGGCGGCGCGCTTGCTGCCGGCTGCAGACCGGGCTGGGCACTGAACACGCCGAG